>CAYTNY010000048.1:0-17679 GCA_964439215.1 uncultured Spirochaetia bacterium | reverse complement strand
AGCATTTTAATATTATTAAACCTTCTTATTAAATTGTCAAGTATTAAGAGCCTTCCCGGATTTATAAAATAAAGAACAGAAAACACTTCAGATATGCCGGCATTTCAAAAAAAAAAGGCGGAAAGGGGTAAGCCTTTCCGCCTTTTTATATTACAGTTTTTTACTTTTTCTTTTTAGCTGCCTTTTTCTTTTTAACTGTTTTCTTTTTTTTAGAAACTTTTTTCGCCGGTTTTTTAGCGGACTTTTTTTCCATTTTATCTTTCAGTGCAGCATGTGCCGCCGCAAGTCTCGCGATAGGCACTCTGAAAGGCGAACAGGAAACATAATCAAGCCCGCTTCTGTGGCAGAACTCAACCGAAGCAGGATCACCGCCGTGTTCGCCGCATATTCCCAGTTTTATCTTCGGATTTGTTGATCTGCCTTTTTCAACCGCTATTTCCATAAGTTTCCCAATACCGTTCTGATCAAGCGTCTGGAAAGGATCTTTCTCAAAAATACCCTCTTCCATATAAACTTTGATAAATCTTCCCGCGTCATCCCTGGAGAATCCAAGACCGGTCTGTGTCAGATCGTTTGTTCCGAATGAAAAGAACTCCGCGGATTCCGCGATCTCATCCGCAGTAACAGCGGCTCTGGGTATCTCGATCATGGTTCCGACAAGATATTTAAATTTCACACCCTGCTCTGACATTACTGTTTTTGCGGTTTCATCAATTAATTTTCTCTGGTTTTCAAATTCCCTTACATTTCCCACAAGAGGAACCATTACTTCAGGAATCAGTTTCTTTCCTTCTTTGCTGAGTTCAGCTGCCGCTTCAAAAATAGCACGCGACTGCATTTCCGTGATTTCCGGATAGGTTATGCCAAGGCGGCATCCCCTGTGTCCCAGCATAGGATTAAGCTCATGAAGTTCTTCAACTCTTTCAAGAAGCTTTTCTTTTTCCTCGACATCCTCGCCTCTTTCCTTCTTAACGGCGATTTCAACCATAAGATCTTCTCTTTTCGGAAGGAACTCATGCAGCGGCGGATCAAGAAGCCTTATCGTAACTCCAAAACCATCCATAACCTCAAAAAGTTCTTTAAAATCTTTTTTCTGCATGGGCAGGAGCGCTTCAAGAGCCTTTTTCCTTGCTTCCTGTGTTCCGGAAAGTATCATTTGCTGAACATAAGGCAGCCTGTCAGATTCAAAGAACATATGCTCTGTTCTGCAAAGCCCTATGCCTTCCGCTCCGAATTCAATCGCCACTCTTGCGTCCTTGGCGGTTTCGGCATTTGTTCTTACTTTAAGCCTTCTGGCAGCATCGGCCCATATCATGAATTCGCCGAATACGCCTTCCAGTTTTGTCTCAACCGTAGGCACTTTGCCTTTAATAACGCGCCCTGTTGAACCATCAAGGGATATCCAGTCTCCTTCCTTGATAATGACAGAACCGTCTAATGTCGAGAATACTTTGCCGTGCTCGTCAACTTTTATATCTTCGCATCCCGCGACACAGCACTTGCCCATTCCTCTGGCAACAACAGCCGCATGCGATGTCATACCGCCTCTTGCCGTAAGAATTCCTTTTGCCGCATCCATACCCGCAATATCATCAGGGCACGTTTCAAGCCTGACAAGTATTGTTGCCTCGCCTCTTGAAGCCCACTCAACCGCTTCTTCCGCGGTAAAGACCGCTTTACCCGTAGCCGCCCCCGGCGATGCAGGAAGGCCCTTTGCTATTATCTGAAGCTCCGCCTTCGGGTCAAAAACAGGATGTAAAAGCTGATCAAGCGTTGAAGGCGCAACTCTCATTACAGCCTCTTCTTTTGTGATAAGCTTTTCTTTAACCATATCAACGGCGATTCTTACAGCCGCCCTTGCTGTTCTTTTTCCTGTTCTTGTCTGAAGCATATAAAGCTTTCCTTTTTCAATTGTAAACTCAAAATCCTGAATGTCTTTATAGTATCTTTCAAGTTTTGATGTGATCTGCCTGAGCTGTTTATAAACTTCCGGCATATCCTTATCCAGCGCGGCAATAGGTTTCGGAGTTCTTACTCCGGCTACCACGTCCTCGCCCTGGGCGTTTATCAGGTATTCGCCGTAAAACAGGTTTTCTCCGGTGGAAGGATTTCTTGTAAAACCAACACCTGTTCCCGAATCATTGCCCATGTTGCCGTATACCATAGCCTGAACATTTACCGCGGTTCCGAGATCGTGCGGTATATCATTCATTTTTCTGTAGGTTATCGCCCTGTCATTCATCCAGGAATCAAAAACAGCATTTCTGGCAAGTTTGAGCTGTTCCATCGGCTCCTGCGGGAAATCAAAACCTGTTTCTTTTTTATATATTTCTTTATACTGATCGGTCAGTTCCATAAGATCCCCGGCTGAAAGTTCTATATCATCCTTTACTCCCTTTTTCTCTTTCATTTTATCCATGACTTTGTCAAAGGAATGTTTTGAGATCCCGATTGCAACGTCAGAAAACATCATTATGAATCTTCTGTAGCTGTCCCAGGCAAATCTTTCATTCTTTGTCTGTTTTATGAGTTTCAATACAGATTGGTCATTAAGCCCCAGATTTAAAACAGTATCCATCATTCCCGGCATTGAAAATTTAGCCCCGGAACGAACCGAAACCAAAAGAGGATTATCTCCGTTAAACTGTTTGCCTGTTGCCTTTTCCAGTTTTTTTACCTGAGTTTCCATTTCAGTTTCAAGACCTGCCGGAATCTTGTTGCCGGCAGCCACATACATATTACATACTTCGGTAGTAATCGTAAAACCCGGAGGCACAGGCACGCCCGCTTTTACCATTTCCGCAAGCCCCGCTCCTTTTCCTCCAAGAAGTGCTTTCATTTTTCCATCGCCGTCAGCCTTTCCGTTCCCGAAAAAATAGATCATTTTCTTTTTCGCGGAAGACTTTTTAGCGGTTTTCTTTTTTACTGCTTTCTTAGCCATATCAGTATTCCTCCTTTTGTTCTTCCGGATCCACCCGCACCCAAGCGCGGGTTTCCCGATTTTTCATTTTTCAAACAGCGCTATTTTATCATAATTTACCGGGGTATTCAACAGGAATATTTTTGATTTTATCCCTGTTTCATATCCTCTTTTTACTTTTTGAGTCTTTCAATTATCGCGGGAACAACTTCAAAAACATCCCCTACTATACCGTATTTCGCAACGGAAAATATAGGAGCTTCAGGATCCTTGTTTATCGCGATAATAACATCCGAAGACTGCATCCCCGCAAGATGCTGAACCGCGCCCGATACACCGCAGGCAATATAAAGTTTCGGAGAAACGGTTTTTCCTGTCTGCCCCACCTGGTGTGAATAAGGTATCCATCCGGAATCAACCGCGGCGCGCGATGCGCCCACCGCTCCTCCTACCGCTTCCGCAAGATCCTTTATAACGCTGAATTTATCCGCGGCTCCAATGCCTCTTCCGCCCGTTACAATTATATCCGCTTCAGCGATATTTACGGTTGTTTCAACTTCTTCTATAAACTCTTTGAAGCTTGACTTTGCGTCAAGGCTCTCCGGCTTAGGGGTTATCTCAATCACTTCACCCGCTCTTGAATCGTCTTTTTCAATTGCTTTAAAAACCTTGTATCTTGCCGTTGCCATCTGCGGACGCCTTTCAGGCGTGGCTATCTTTGCCATTAAAGAACCGCCGAAAGCCGGCCTTATCTGAAGAAGGTTCCTGTCTTCTTTCACCAGTTCAAAATCCGTGCAGTCAGCCGTAAGCCCGGCATTAAGTTTTATTGAAACCCTCGGAAAAAACGCCCTTCCGATCGCGGTCGCGCCGGTAATCATTATTTCCGGTTTATGCTCCCCGGCCAGATCCGCAAGAA
This sequence comes from uncultured Spirochaetia bacterium, assembly GCA_964439215.1. Taxonomy (GTDB): domain Bacteria; phylum Oederibacteriota; class PGYV01; order PGYV01; family CAYTNY01; genus CAYTNY01. The sequence continues at coordinate 13,843 of CAYTNY010000048.1, read as the reverse complement.
CATTCGCGTACATTTCATCATTGTAATGCCCGAGTTTTTCATCCGTAATCACATATACCTTGTCCGCGCCGTAAGAAATAAGTTCCTTGGCCTTTTCTTTTATTTCCGGAGCGCCTATCAGAACCGCGGCAAGTTCAACTCCCAGTTCATCGGCGATTTCTCTTCCCTTTCCGAGAAGTTCAAAACTAACTTTATGAACATCGCCCATTCTCTGTTCCGCAACGATCCATACTCCTTTATAATCTTCTTTATTAAATTCCGACATTTCAGCCGCCTCCTTAAGCTTTATTATTTTATAAACCCGTTTTCTTTCATTTTGCCTATAAGTTTATCTGCTTTCTCCGCGGCATCCGCACCGTCAATAATCTCCGCTCCGCTTACATCCCTTACGGGCGACCAGGTTTTATTTACTCTTGTCGGCGAATTTTTCAGCCCCACCATAGCCTCATCGCCGCCTATATCCTCAAGCGTAAGCTGCGGAACTTCGTATTTTTTCGCTCTCATTTTTCCTTTCAATGATTCCAGCCTCGGCTCATTTATTTCTTTTACCACGGTCAGCACGCATGGAAGAGGCGTTTCAACAACATCAACACCGTCTTCCATAAGCCTTTCCGCAGTGAGTGCATTTTCATTGATTTCCCTTATCTTTTTTACCCATGTTATCTGAGGAATATTAAGATATTCCGCCACAGAAGGCCCTACCTGCGCCGTATCTCCGTCAACCGCCTGTTTGCCGAACAGAACAATATCATATCCTGCTTTTTCACACAGTTTTGCCACCGCGTAAGAAGTCGCCCAGGTATCTGAACCCGCAAGTTTTTTATCCGTCAAAAGTATTGCCTCGTCAGCGCCCATTGCAATTGCGGTTTTTAACATATCTTTTGCCATAGGCGGGCCCATGGAAACAACAGTAACCGTTCCGCCTGTTTTGTCTTTTATACGGAGTCCTTCTTCCACTGCATACATATCAAAAGGATTCATAACCGTTCCCGCGGTCTCCCTTTTCAGCGTGCCTGTTTCCGGATCAACCTTAATATCTGTTGTATCAGGAACCTGTTTTACACAAACAACAATCTTCATACCTGCCTCCTTATTTTCCCGCCTCCGCATTATTCGAAAGCAGATCTTATTTTTTCTTCTGTGCGGCTTCCTTTATCATTTTAACCGCAATCTCATTAAGCTGTATCTGGCTCGTTCCTTCGTATATCTGTGTTATTTTGGCATCCCTCATCATTTTTTCAACCGGATACTCCTTCATGTATCCGTAGCCGCCAAAGATTTGAACCGCATCAGTAGCTACTCTCATGGCAACTTCCGCCGCAAGATATTTGCACATTGCAGATTCCTTCGCGAAATCTTTTTGTCCCGCGTCAACCGCCCTTGCAACGGCATACAAAAGAGCTCTTGCGGACTCAACATCAACCGCCATTTTTGCAAGCATATGCTGAACAGCCTGTATTGACGAAAGCGTTTTGCCGAATTGAACCCTCTGGCGGGAATAAGCAAGAGCTTCATCAAGCGCTCCCGCGGCTATGCCCAGCGCCTGAGCCGCAACACCCGGTCTGGAATGATTCAGTGTATTGACGGCATGAACAAATCCAGAACCTTCTTTACCAAGAAGATTTTCCGCCGGTATCCTGCAATCCTGAAAAACAAGCTCCCTTGTGGAAGATGCTCTTATACCCATCTTGTTTTCTTTTTTTCCAAATGTAAATCCCGGAGTATCTTTTTCAACTATAAAAGCGGAAACGCCCCTTGAACCCTTCATTTTGTCGGTTACGGCCATTACCGTATATATTTCAGCATCGCCGGCATTTGTTATCCACTGTTTTGTTCCGTTAATTATGTAAGAATCTCCGTCTTTTACCGCGGTAGTTCTCATATTTCCCGCATCAGAGCCCGCATCAGCCTCAGTAAGCCCGAATGCCGCAAGTTTCTCGCCTGCCGCAATCGGAGGCAGATATTTTTCTTTCTGTTCCTCGCTGGCCCCCAGCAGTATCGGAAAAGTGCCAAGAGCAGTCGCGGCAACCGCAAGAGATATGCCGCCGCATACTTTTGACAGTTCTTCGGTAACAAGGCTTAATTTCATTATACCCTTCTCGTTTTCCTGCGCCATACCGCCGTATTTTTCAGGTATATAAAGCCCGCAAAGCCCGGCATCCGCCATTTCTTTTACTATATCCCACGGAAAAATACCCTCTTCATCATATTTTTCCCTTACCGGTTTGATTTTCTTTTGCGCAATTTCACGCGCTGTTTCCACTATCATCTCTTCTTCTTCCGTAAAAAAATAATTCATTTATTTCCTCCTTTATATTTTTATTTTTTTTAATGCTTTTTTCGCCGCTTCCTGTTCTGCCTCTTTTATTGTTTTGCCCTTTCCCGCTCCTATTACTTTATCTTTCCATACGACTTCAACATAGAACATTTTTTTATGTTCTTCGCCTTCGGTCTTGATAATCCGGTACTCGGGAAGAATATTTTCCCTGGCCAGCATAACCATCTGAAATTCCGATTTATAATCGCCGAAATCCCTGCGCCGGCTTATGCTTTTGAACTCACCCGAATAAAGCCCTTTTATAAACTTCTCTGTTTCATCATATCCCGCGATCAGATACACGGCGCCTATCAGTGATTCTATAATATCGCTTATGATCTTCTTGTTTCTTTTCAGTTCGCTTTTTTTAAGAGTACCGCCGAAACGTATATACTGAACAACGTCATTCTCGGTCCCTATCCTGTAAAGAACCTCTTTGCTTACAAGATATCCTTTTATTTTCGAGATACTTCCCACATCAAGCTTTACAAACTTTTTATAAAGAAAATCCGTGACACACAGCCCGAGGACAGAATCACCGAGAAACTCAAGCTTCTCATAATGTTTCCTGTCCGCGGACTTATGCGTCAATGCTTCCTTTATATTATCGTTATCGTAGAGTTTTTTCTTCTTTAAAAACTTTTCCAGATAACTTTCTTTTTTTGCCATTTTTCCGCTTACTTATATTTTCTGATGACGAGCGTTGCATTATGCCCGCCGAATCCGAACGAATTCGTAACCGCAGTATCAACATCGGCCTTCTGTTTCTCGTTCGGAACATAATTCAGATCACATTCCGGATCCGGAGTTGTCTGATTTATCGTCGGATGTACAACACTGTCTTTAATTGAAAGCGCGCAAACTCCCGCTTCAACCGCGCCGGTTGCGCCGAGCATGTGCCCTGTCATTGATTTCGTGGAGCTGATAAGAACTTTCTCCGCGTGGCTGCCGAAAACCGTCTTCATAATAACTGTTTCCGTTTTATCATTCAGCCTTGTGGATGTTCCGTGAGCGTTTACATACTGAACCTGCTCCGGTGTAATACCCGCGTCAGCAAAAGCCCTTTTCATACACAACACTCCTCCTGATCCGTCCTCAGGAGGCGCTGTCATATGAAAAGCATCGTCCGATGCGCCGTATCCCGCAAGTTCCGCAATAATCGCGGCGCCTCTTGCTTTTGCGTGCTCTTCGGATTCAAGAATAAATATTCCCGCGCCGTCAGCCATTACAAAACCGTCTCTGTCGCCGTCAAAAGGCCTTGAAGCTCTTTCAGGATCATCATTTCTCACCGACAAACTTTTAGCGGAACAGAATCCCGCAAGCCCCAGAGGTGTTATTGCTCCTTCCACACCGCCGGCTACCGCAACGTCCGCGTCCCCGCGTCTTATTACATTTGCGGCTTCACCGATACTGTGCGTGCCTGTTGCACAGGCGGTAATAACCGGGAAATTAGGGCCCCTGTAGCCGTAACGCATGGAAACAAAAGCACCGGCCATATTGGTTATCAGCATAGGTATAAGAAAAGGCGATACTCTTTTCGGGCCTTTTTCCAGCAATGTCTTGTGATTGTCTTCCATAACCTGCAGTCCGCCTATACCCGAGCCGATCACAACCGCGACCCTGTCCTTGTCCACATTTTCAAGTTTTGCCGATTCAACGGCTTCCTTTACACTTTTTAATGTGTACTGGATAAACCGCGGAGTTCTTCTTACTTCCTTTTTTTCCATTACTTCTGTCGGGTCAAAATTCTTTATTTCGCCCGCGATGCGGCTTTCATGCTGCGATGCGTCAAAATATGTAATACCCGCAATTCCGCTTTTTCCCGCAAGCAGCGCATCCCAGGTTTCCTGAACACAATTACCCACCGGCGTCATCATTCCTATCCCTGTTATTACTATCCTCTTCTTTTCCATCTTATACCTCTCAGAGCCGGCCATTAACCGAGCTTTGACTTTATATGCTCTGTTGTTTCGCCGACAGTTTTGATTTTTTCAGCTTCTTCGTCCGGGATTTCAAGTCCGAATTCTTCTTCAAGCGCCATAACAAGTTCTACAGTATCCAGTGAGTCCGCGCCAAGGTCGTCAATAAATGAAGCCTCAGGCTTTACTTCCGCAGCATCCACTCCAAGCTGCGCCACTACCACATCTTTTACTCTTTCTTCCAGTGATTTTTCCGACATCTTCTTTCCTCCTTGAAAATTTTTTTCCGGCGTGAAAGCCGTCTTGATTTTCCTTATATTCCGTTAAACCGCGGCAGCGTTACATCGCCATGCCGCCGTCTACTCTTATAATCTCTCCTGTTACGTAGTTTGACATCTCCGAAGCCAGGTACAAAACAGTATTCGCGACATCCTCGGGTTCTCCCAGCGCTTTGGCCGGTATCATCTCCGCAAGTTTTTTCTGGGCGTCTTCGCCGAGTTTGTCCGTCATTGCTGTTTTAATAAATCCGGGCGCAACAGCGTTTACTCTTACGTTCCTCGAAGCAAGTTCTTTTGCCGTGCTTTTTGTCATGCCTATAACGCCTGCTTTTGTCGCGGAATAATTTATCTGCCCGGCGTTCCCGAAAAGCCCGACAACAGAAGAAATATTCACTATATTCCCGCTCCGCTGCTTCATCATATATTTTGCGGCGGCTTTGGTGAAATTAAAGACCCCTTTAAGATTAATGGCAATAACAGAATCCCATTCCGCTTCCGTCATTCTCATTATAAGATTATCTCTTGTTATGCCCGCGTTATTTACAAGAATATCTATTTTGTTGAATTTTTTATGTATTTCTTCGGTTATAACGCGCGTTTCTTCCATATTTGAAACATCACATTTATATGCCTGTGCGGCCACTCCTTTTTCCGCGATATCCCGGGCAGCTGCCTGAGCCTTTTCCATGTCAATATCAACCACGGCTATATCCGCGCCGCTTTCAGCAAGTTTCATTGAGATAGATCTGCCGATCCCCTGTGCACCGCCGGTAACTACGGCTGTTTTTCCGTCCAGTAAACCCATAATAATCCCTCCTGTATCGTTTTTATTCTTCCGCGCCTGTCAATTCTCCAGTTTCTTTATGTCTTCAAATTTGTCTATATTTACACATTCAAGCGAACGGTCTGTCTTCTTTATAAGCCCGGAAAGCACGGCGCCCGGTCCGGCTTCTACAAATTTCACTGCGCCTTTTGACTTCATATATTCCACGCTTTCAACCCATTTTACGGGTGATACGATCTGTTTTATGAGAAGTTCCCTGATATCACCGGCTTTAACCGCTTCCTGCGCCGTTACATTTGAAATAACCGGAACCAATGCGTCATTCACTTTAAACTCCTCAATAACAGCCGCCATTGCTTCCGCGGCGGGCCTCATGATTTCCGAGTGAAAGGCTCCGGCAACCGGAAGTTTTATATAGCGTTTGGCTCCCATTTCTTTTGCTATAGCCTCCGCTGAGTCCACCGCACTCTGCTCTCCCGATACAACTATCTGCGCAGGTGAATTAATATTTGCCAGCGCAAGATAGCCGTCCGCTTTCCCGCATAACTCTTCTATGCGGTCCTTTGGCAGCCCCATAACAGCGGCCATGGAGCTTTTCACTTTAACGGATGCTTCCTGCATGAGCAGGCCTCTTGTTTTTACCATTTTTATCGCATTCTCAAGATCCAGTGCGCCGGCAGCAAGCAAAGCTGAATACTCGCCCAGACTGTGCCCCGCAAAAAACGCGGGCTGCCCGATCTTTTCTTTTATAACTTCATATACCATTGCACTGTGAACAAGTATGGCAGGCTGTGTAATATCCGTTCTTTTTAATTCTTCTTCCGGACCGTTAAACATTATTTCTCTGAATTCTCCGCCGAGTATGTCACACGCCGTTGTAAAAACAGCCTTTGCTTTTTCACTGCCTTCAAACCAGTCAAGGCCCATGCCCGCGTACTGGGCGCCCTGCCCCGGAAATACAACCGCAATACTCATACACAAATCTCCTTTATAACCGTAATTTTCTGTCTTTTCTATATTTTCACCACTGCACCGGCCCATGTTAAGCCGCCGCCAAAAGCGGAAAAGGCAACCGTACTGCCTTTTTTTATTTTCCCCGACCTTATTGCCTCATCAAGCGCTATAGGGATCGTAGCGGCCGATGTGTTTCCGTACTTCTGTATATTTATTATATTTTTCTCATCCGGCCAGTTAAACTTTTTTGCTATTGACTGTATTATCCTTATATTCGCCTGATGAAAAATAACAAAATCAATATCTTCACTGCTTACATTTGCCGCTTCCATTGCTTTTTCAAGAGCCATCGGCATTTTTTCAACGGCATTTTTATATATTTCTTTGCCGTTCATATGCATATACTGTTTACCCTCTTTTAGCGCGTCTTCGTTAAACGGAGCAACCGAACCGCCGCCGGGCTGATAAAGCCATTCCGGATGCGAGCCGTCCGCTCCGAGAAAAACCGACATGATCCCTTCGTTTTCAGCCTCAGATATAACAGCCGCACCCGCGCCGTCAGCCATAAGAACGCAGGTATTGCGGTCCGTCCAGTCTAAAAAAGCAGAAAATTTTTCAGGGCATATAAGAAGAACTTTTTTATAAATACCCGCCTCCACAAAAGCTTTGGCATTTGCCAGCCCGTAAATGAACCCCGAGCAGGCCGCGGACATATCAAAAGCCGGTATATTCTGCATTCCCATTTTTGACGCGATTACGCAGGCGGTTGCGGGCCATACATAATCAGGCGTTATGGTCGTGGTTATTATCAGATCTATCTCATCTTTTGATATCCCGGCTGCCTCTATTGCTTTTTCAGCCGCTTTCACGCCCAGGTCCGATGTATACTCTCCGGATGCGGCTATGCGTCTTTCCTCAATTCCCGAACGCGTCCTTATCCATTCATCCGATGTGTCAACCATCTTTTCAAGATCAAAGTTCGTAAGTATTTTTTCGGGAACATAATGTCCTGTTCCTGTTATTCCGGCTTTTTTAGCCACCTTCCTCCTCCATTCCACTGATTGCCTGCTCAATTTCTTCATTTATATGCTTTTTAATGAATTTGGACGCGACTTTCACCGCATTCTTTATTCCTTCCGCGCGTATGCTGCCGTGTGTTATTATTACGGGTTTTTTTATGCCCAGAAGCGGGGCCCCGCCGTAATTATTGGGATCCGTTCTTTTCTTCATCTCAACAAACGCCCCTTTTAAAAACAATGCTCCCAGTTTTCTTAAAATAAATCCTTTTGAAATCTGTTCCTTTAAATTCTCGCTTATAAAGTTCCCTACACCTTCGGCTGTCTTTAAAATAACATTTCCGACAAAACCGTCGCACACCACAACATCAGCCCTGCCGTTGGTTGCGTCGCGGCCTTCAACATTTCCTATGAATTTAAGTTTTAATTTGTTTATCAGCATCCTTGTCTCTGCAGTAAGTTCATTTCCTTTTGCTTCTTCTTCGCCCACGCTCAGCAGCCCCACTCTCGGAACATCAATCTCAAGTATATACCGCGAATAAGCATTTCCCATAACCGCAAACTGCGCCAGATGAACCGGCTTGCAGTCAACATTTGCGCCCGCGTCAAGTATTACCGTTGTCCCTGAATTTGAGGGCATGGGAGTAAGGATCGCCGGCCTTTTAACGCCGTTGAGCCTGCCTATTTTCAGAAGCGATGCTACCACAACAGCACCCGTATTTCCCGCCGATACAAGAGCGTCGCCCCGCTCTTCCTTTAAAAGACCCGTCGCAACAACAATAGAAGCATCAGGCTTCTTCTTAAAAGCAACAGCCGGTTTTTCCGACATTGTTATAATTTCACCGGCATTTACTATTTCAATTCTTTTTCTTATATTCTCCGATACATTCAGGGCATCCATCTTTTTAATGATTTTTTCTTCCCGTCCCACAAGAACAACAGAAATCTCATCGGATTCACGGAGCGCAAGAACAGCGCCTTCCACCTCTACATCAGGAGCATTGTCGCCGCCCATTGCATCAAGAACAATTTTCAATATTTTTCTCCCTCAGCGCCTTTTAATTATTCCATATCCTTTTTCACGGCTTCTCTGCCGTCATAAAAACCGCAGCTGCCGCATACTCTGTGTGGAAGTCTTTTTGCATGACAGTTTGGACATTCCACCGCATTTATCTTCTGTTTCAGCTTCATATTCGCCGCGGTTCTTGATCTTGATTTTGATTTTGAAGTCTTTCTTGTTAAATTTGCCATTTATTATCCTCCGGTATTCTTTATAGTTACTTTTCAGTATCTTTTTTCCTGTATTTCAGTTTTTCAAGATTCTCAAACGGATGCAGTTTCATATCTCTGTCGCACCCGCATTCTTTTTCATTAAGATTTGCTCCGCACACAGAACAAAAACCCCTGCATTCTTCACTGCACAGCGGTTTCATGGGTATTTCCAGAAGCAGCGACTGCCGCAGAAAATCATAAAGATCCAGTTCGTTATTTTCATAGGCGATCACGTCGCTTTCCCTGTCGTCCCCGGAAAAAAACTCTTTATCCCTATATATCGCCGCAAACTGTGCCTCCACAGGAGTTTCAAATTTCTCCAGGCACCTGCCGCAGTCCACCGCCAAAACGCCTTTTATATCTACCTGCGCCACAACAGATTTATTTGTATCTTTGGTCAGCACAACATCGACTATAAGTTCATCTTTAATCTCAATACCGCTGTCAAAAGCAATGTCTTTGCTTGTAACAGAGAGATTAAACTCTTTTCTGTTTTCAAATGAAGCAAGATTTATCCTGAACATGTCAAATAACCTTTCCTTTTTACTGTAATAATTGATATTTCAACGCTATTACAAATACTTTTCTCAAAAAGTGGAATTATCGTACAATATGAGGCTTATTATGTCAAGAATTTTTGCGGGAAAATTCAACATTTATTCTATGCTCTTTCCGTGCCTGAAAACCCCTGTTTTTAAAGCATTTTCTTAAATAAAGGTTGACAAGACAACCTTTTTCAGTTATATTTTAGTTGATTGGTCAACTATTTTTCAATTTATGCGGCTCTTTACCCGTCCCTGCCGCAAAAAAGAGGCAGATAATGAACAAAAAAATACTTGTTACAGGCGCAGGAGGAAACACAGGCATAGAACTTATAAAAAAACTATGCCAAAAAGGACTGCGCCCTGCCGCCGGTACAACAGACACAGGAGCCGCAGCAAAAAAACTATCGGATATATGCCCCGGCATAGAAATGAGGCAGGTTATATTTGACGGCAGGCCGCGGAATATAACATTTAATGGAATTGACCGTATTTTTTTAATAAGACCGCCGCAGATATCAAACGTAAAAAAATATATGTTCCCTTTTATAGATGCCGCCTTAAAATCCGGCATCAGACAGATCGTTTTTCTGTCCCTGCAGGGCGCTCAGAACAATCCAATAACACCTCACAGAAAAATAGAACTTTATATGATAAGAAAAAACGCCCCTTATACTTTTTTAAGGCCTTCATTCTTTATGCAGAACCTGTCGACCACTCACCGAGATGAAATAAAATATAACAACGAAATATTTATTCCCGCCGGAAACGGCAGAACAAGTTTTATTGATGTTAAAGATATCGCCGAAACAGCCGCAAAAATCCTTACTGAAAACAGCCATATTCACAAAGCATACGAACTCACCGGCAGAGACAGCATAACTTATCACGAAGCCGCCCGAATTCTGTCAAAATATCTCGGCAGAACTGTCACATACAGCGGCCCCGGCCTGTTAAAATTCATTTTCCGGAAAATCCGCCGGGGATATTCCATACCTTTTACCCTTGTTATGTCTGCACTGTATACTCTCTGCAGACTGGGAAAAGCCGGAAAAAAAACCAATACCTTCAAAAACCTTACCGGCAGAGATCCGGGAAGTTTTGAAAACTTTGTAATAAGAAATCTTGACGTATGGGAACCGCGTAAAATAAAATAATAAGGAGAATAACATGTCCGCATCAACCGTCCGTTTCGGAAAATATGTATCTGTGCTTTACAGATTTGGTTCTGTTTTCATGAATAAAAAACTCGGCCCCCAGGGGCTGCTCCCCGGCTGGCACGGATGTCTTATGGTCATAAATGACAATCCCGGCATTACTCAGGAGGGCCTGTGCGGCGAACTTCTTACGGATAAAGCCAATATATCCAGAATAATAAAAAAACTCAGAAACTCAAAACTGATAAAAACAGAAACAGACAAAAAAGACAAAAGAATACAGCGTCTGCACTTAACGGATAAGGGCAGAAAAACAATACCTGTCATAAGAAAATCACTGGCTGACTGGTCGCGGGCGGTATCCAAAGGCATCACGGGAAAAGAATTCAATGCAATAGTAAGAATCCTGGAAATAATGGCAGCCAATGCGGAAAATGAGGTAAGATAACTTTCCGCTGATTTTAAGCGTAAAAGAAAAAATGGAACCGGCGCCTGTATTTCTGCGTCAAATTATGTATACTAAAGTTTTTATATATTGTATTATTACCGCATCATTTTAAATTTTATATATCGTTTTTCAAAGGAGGAATAATGAAAAAAGCCGCAATGCTTTTAACAATGCTTTTTATTGCCGCATTTCTTCGGGCAGAAGAAATAACCATTGATAATTTTATACAAACAGCGGTTAAAAACGATCCGGCATTTCAGGAAATACTTGCGGATATGGCGCAGATAAAATACAGCAAAGCACTTGCGCTTCCTGCCGAGGACCTTATACTTTCGGTCAAAGGACAGTATGGTTTTTCCGCCGATACCGGCGAAACAGGCGCTCAGACAACGGACATTTCTCTTTCAAAACTCTTTCTGCCGGCAGGAACACGCCTGAATGCTGATTACAGCATTATTACCGCCGGTTCTTCAAACAGCGGCGGACAGTCCTCTTTTCACGCTTATATTTCACAGCCGCTTGCTGAAAATGCATTCGGCAGCGCAGACAGAATGCTGGCGGAAATACAGGATTACGCCATGGAAACAGCCGAATATCAGACAATTGAAGCATACGAAGAATATCTCGCCTCTATTATAAAACTGTACTTTTCCTGGTACTCAAATCACGCCGCACTTAAAGCCGCTGAAGCGGCTTTAAAAGAAAGCAATAATCTTATTGATAATATCACTGAAAAAAAAGAAGCCGGAATCGCCTATGAAATGGATGTAAATAAAGCCAGGCTCCAGAATATAAACAGAAAAGAAAATCTGATCCGTATAAAACAACAGTATACTGAATCCGAAAATCTGATAAAAACAGCGCTGAGAACCGGGAATAACATAACGCCGTCGGATCCGGGAATATATAATAACTCCAAAATACCGTCCGAAATAAATGAAGACCGCATATATGAAAAGAGCCGCACAAAAAAGATCCTTGAACTTCTTTCAAAAAAAGCAGGCGTAAGCGAAGCAAGGGCCTTCAACAGCCTTCTGCCCGGAGTGGATATGACCGCAGGATACAAAACAGACGGCTCCGGCGCCTTTCTCCGGGCTCCGGCGGAGCATACTTATTATACGGGATTCAGAATAGATTTCCCGGTGCCTTTTTCCGGCAGAAACCGCGCGGAATTTGAAACCGCAAAACTCGAAAAACATAAAACAGAACTCCGTTTAAACCGGGACAGTCTCAGCCTTGCCGCGTCGCTGTCCTCTGTTTTTTCCGAAATACAGTCCGGAAGAAAGATCGCGGAACTCGCAAAAGAAAAACACGAGATCGCCTTAAAGATATTAAACGACGAAAAACAATATTTTAACAGAACCAGAAGTTCGTTCAACAGCCTGATAGATGCCGTAAATGCCGCAGAAGACGCGCGTTTCCGGGAGATCACTGCACGCATGAACCTGAACAATTCCATACTTGATTTCATGCGCCTGAGCGACACACTGGTGAAAGAACTTAAACCCTGAGCACGGGGAAACAGAAAACCTTGGGTCTGGAGTTTTGAGAATAATATTTCAAATTTCAAAAAAACAAAAGATTTTTAAACATTGAGCTTTGTAAAGCACCGGCCCCCGGTTCCCGTTTCACACTCTGCGTTCAATGTATTTTTTTATTGATAATTCTCCAGCCATTCCCTTTTCCCGGTTTTTCCTATTCCCCTATTCTTCTCACAAGAAAATCAAGAGCTGCCGCAAGCTCCGCGGTTTTGGCGGGGCTTACAATTGAAAAATTATCCTTCGGCGTGTGGGTTATCGTTTGTGTTGAGATATTATCAAGGAACCATTTTGATGTAACCGCTATTGCCGGGCGTCCGTTTTGAACAAAGATACTGTGATCCCCCTGCGGCCATTGAGGGCCTTCTGAAAGAAAAGGATAATTCCTGAGAGTCTGTTTTGCTTTCTTTTTTATCTCCGCGGGCAGCCCAAAAAAAGACAAAACACTGCCGCCTCTCTTAAACCCCGCACCGTCAATGTTTATATTTACCGCAACCTTATCAAACCGCCCTTTATTCTCTTTTATATAAAGCATCTGGCCCGGAACCGAATAATAGTCTTCGCCGTTAAAAGCCACAAGTTCAACACTCTCTTTCAGAGAGCTGTCCCGAAGTGATTCTGCAAGCAAAAGCAAAACAGCAACACCAACACCCGCGGCATTATCAATCGCGCCCGGGGATCCTTTTTTTGCGTCAATATGGGCGCTTATTACGATCTTTGTTTTTTTTTGTCCTTTCATTACACCGGTAACATTATACGCCTTGGATGTTATTCGTTTCGAATCAGAAATAACTTCCGCGACCTGTCCTTCCTTTTTTAATAATCTGCGCCCTTCGCTTTCAGTCATATAAACTGAAGAAATATCAAAATCACCATCTTCAATAAGCGGAAATGGGTAAACTCCTCCGGCAAGCGACGCATTCCTTCCAGTGGCGCATATAATTGCTCCTGCACGGCTTTTTTCAAGCAGTGATACTGTTTTCCTGCTGTCTTCAGGATTATAAAAAGTAAAATTTTTGGGCATTAACTGCTGCGAAGCTATTTTCCCGTAAAGGAGAAGTATCTTCCCCCGTGCATCAACGCCGGAAAGTTCTTTCATATTTTCGGCGGCAACAAGTTCCCCTTTTATTTTACATCCATTTGAATACGGAGCCGGATAAACTTTAAAGTATTTTCCTCCGCATACAGCCCTTGCCCCATTCGTATCCCAATCAAGCGCCGTGAATTTTTTTTTAGATGTTGACCATCCTGATTTTTTAAGTTTTTTTTCAAAGAAATCAACAGCACGTATATTACCGCGGCTGCCAACGCTTCTGTCTTTTATTGATACACTCAAAAAACGTATATATTTCTCTGCTTTCCCGATCATACTTTGGTCTGAATAACCTTTCATCTTTTCCTCCCGATAGTTTCCCGCGTTTTCCCGGCCTTCCACACCGCATTCAATTTTATTTTCGTTTTAAACCTTAATTTATGAACTATGACCTCCGCCAAGCCGCCGGCTTTCCGTTCTTCCAATCCTCTCACCCTCCGATCACGGTTTTAATCCCTATGCTTATCAGTACTGCCCCTCCGAAGATTTCTGCCCTTCTGCCTAAAAGATCCCCTGCTTTTTTTC
>CAYTNY010000047.1:0-18441 GCA_964439215.1 uncultured Spirochaetia bacterium | reverse complement strand
AGGCATAATACCGCCTGTAACATACTCTATCCTCTCCCATAGAGGGAGAGGGGGAAAAAATAAAACAAAAAAGCCAAATCATCCCCGATGAGCAAAGGGTGACGCAGCGGCTGTGCCTGCCTTTACGATAACGAAAAAAGCCGCCCCTTTTTGGGGCGGCTTTTTTGGCGGAGAGGGAGAGATTCGAACTCTCGGTACGGTTATAAACCATACAACTCCTTAGCAGGGAGCCGCCTTAAGCCGCTCGGCCACCTCTCCGTTTGATTCTTATATGAATACATTTTCTCAATTAATATCTGTTCACTGCCGCTAATCCGCTTTTCCTCGCTTTGCTCGGCGTTCTCTCGCTTCGAGTCCTCTTTGCTTATTATATTTTTGGCGGAGGACGAGGGACTCGGCCGCCTCACAAAACGCCCACTGCGTTTTGTTCCTCGGCCCCCTCGTTCACTGCCGCTAATCCGCTTTTCCTCGCTTTGCTCGGCGTTCTCTCGCTTCGAGTCCTCTTTGCTTATTATATTTTTGGCGGAGGACGAGGGACTCGAACCCCCAAGGGCTTGCGCCCATCTGATTTCAAGTCAGACGCCTTACCAATTAGGACTAGTCCTCCGCGCATTTTATTAAAAAGACCGCATTTTTTTTATAACAATTATGACATATTTAAAACTGCTTATTCATCCCAGCCCGCGAGAATACCCGCTGCAATTGCTATATATCCTCCTATAATAAGGATTGGAGCGGCAGTACCGGCCCAGTTGGATGCATCAGCATTGACTAAAGACAAAATATAATAACCAACCGCCAGCACCACAAGAGCAGCGCCTATTATATAAAGGCCTGTCCGCTTTTTTTTCACGTTTTTTTTATCGGACTTATTTTCCATATATTACCTCCAGAAACCGCGGGTTAATTTTTAAAGAATACTATCTTTTGATTATTTTGTCAACTCCTCCCATATAGGGCCTTAAAACCTCCGGTATTACAACATCCATATTTTCTGTCTGAAACGCCTCCAGGATAGCGGGGAGAAGCCTTGATGTCGCCAGTCCCGATCCGTTTAATGTATGCACAAAATTGACCTTGTTTTCTTTGTCTTTAAACCTTATTTTCGCCCTGCGCGACTGCCAGTCCGTGCAGTTTGAGACCGAGGATGTTTCCCTGTACATTTTTGCGCCGGCATGCCAGGTTTCTATATCGTATGTTTTGGCTGACGCATCACCCGCGTCGCCCGTGCATAAAAGAAGCACTCTGTAATGCAGATTAAGCCGCCGCAGTATTGTTTCGGCATTATCAACCATTCTTTCGTGCTCTTCCCATGATGTATCCGGATGCGTAAACTTTATCATCTCCACTTTGTTAAACTGATGCATTCTTATTATGCCTTTTACGTCTTTTCCGTACGAGCCCGCTTCGCTTCTGAAACACGGTGTATATGCCGTATAGCATACCGGCAGGTCTTTTTCTTTCAGAATCTCGTCCCTGAAAATATTTACTATCGGAACCTCGCTAGTGGGTATCAGATAATAAGGAGATCCTTCTATTTTAAAAAGATCCTTTTCAAATTTCGGCAGCTGTCCGGAGCCGGCCAGCGTCTGTGCGTTAACCATAAGAGGCGGCATTATTTCCGTATAGCCGTGCTCCTTTGTCTGAACATCAAGCATATAATTTATAAGCGCCCTTTCCAGCTGCGCGCCTGCGCCTTTATAAAGAGTAAACCTTGCGCCCGCAATCTTTGCGGCCCGTTTATTGTCAAGTATATCAAGATGTTCGGCAATCTCCCAGTGGGGTTTTGGTTCGAATTCAAATCCGGGTTTCTTCCCCCATTTCCTTATTTCTTTATTGCCCGACTCATCCGCGCCCGCGGGAACGGATTCATGCTGTATATTCGGAACCATCATCATTCTGTCTTTGAATATTTTCTCTGCTTCCGCCAGTTTTTCGTCCGTTATCTTTGTCTCTTCATTTACTTTTTTCATTGCCGCAATTATGCCGGAAGCATCCTTTCCTTGCTTTTTCAGCACCGCAACTTCTCTTGAAACTCTGTTGTTCTCGGCTTTTAATTCATCAGCCCGGCTTATAAGAGCCCGGCGGTTTACATCCGCCTCAAGTATTTCATCAATAACACCGGGATCGGTATTTCTGTCTTTTACTTTTCTTTTTGTTCCGTCAGGATCCGTTCTTATAACTTTAATGTCAAGCATTTTGGCAACTCCGTTTTTACCGGTTTGAATTTCAGACAGCTGTATTATAAATTAACGGTTTATTTTTTCAAGTTTTTAATACGCCCGGTTTTTTCTTTTTTCTTTTCATCCTTCCAGAGCCCCAGCATCTCTGCTTCGCTCATTTTTCCGTGAAGTTTTTTTTCCAATCCCCTGAACCTCTTTATAAATTTATCATTTGCCTTCTGAAGGGCATTTTCGGGATTTATCCCGTAAAAATATGACCATGCGGACACGGCAAACAGCAGATCCCCGATTTCTTCCTCCATGTTTTTTTTGTTTCCTTCTTTCACGGCACGGCGCATTTCACTGTATTCTTCCATTACCTTTTTTTCTATATCCGCCGCTTCGGACCACTTAAAGCCCCTGCCCGCCGCCTTGCTCTGAAGTCTTCTTGAACGCAAAAGCGCGGGAAGCGCCTTAGGCACGCCTTCAAGTACAGATTTTCTTTTCTTTGTCTTCTTTTTTTCTTCCTCCCAGAAATCCCTTACATCTGCGGCTTTTCGCAGCCCTTTTTTTCCGCCAAATACATGCGGGTGCCTTGATACAAGTTTTTCGTTCAGGGTTTCGATCACATCATATATGTCAAATCTGTTTTTATCCGCGGCTATTTCGGAATGAAACAAAACCTGCAAAAGCAGGTCGCCCAGCTCTTCTTTTAAATTTTCATAATCACTGTTATTTACGGCTTCTATCACTTCATAGGATTCTTCAAGTATATAAGGCAGCAGTGTTTTATGATCCTGTTTTCTGTCCCAGGGGCATCCGTTTTTGGATCTGAGCTTTTTCATTACGCCCACAAGTTCCGGAAAACTTTGTTTTCCGCCGCTTCCGGCCGCGGGCTTCTTTTTCACCGCGCTTCTTGTTTTTTTATCTGCCTTCATTTTTTCCGCCGCTGTGTTTTATTTTATAACTTGTTCCGACCCTGAAAAGGAACATAATCAAAAGCACCGCAAACACTACGGCCAAAGGAGACAGAAATCCCAGCACCGGCAGCAGATAAGCGCCCGCCGCCGCCGCACCCGCCGCCGCGCCTATATATTCAATCCCGTGCACCGCGAAATGTTTCCGCTGTTCAATGACCCTTGAGACGGCCGCACCCGAAAGCATTCCGGAAAACACCATAAAAGCTATGACAATATTATGGGTTCCTTTTGTTTCAAATCCGTTAAAATTCATAATAAAAAAGAATATGGAAACAGCAAGTATCATTGCCCCTATCATGATCATGCTTATTCTTATCCTGTTTTCAAATATAAACACAAGTGATGTTCCAAAAACAATTCCTGCCGCAAAAAACGCAAGCATCATTCCCGCGCTTTTATATAATAATCCGTAAAGGCCCTGAAAAATAAACAAAACAGCCGTCTGAAACAGAAATACACAGAAAACTATTACCAAAAGAGCCAGGCAGTCCGCCCCGCATCTTTCCTTCCCGTTCTTTCGGCTGAACAGAAGATAGCCCGACAAAAACAGAATAACAGCAAATACGCCCGCCCAAAACCCGTCTTTTTTATTCAGTTGTTTTCTTACACTCAGCCTGTTTTCCACTTCATAGATGCAGGCGCGCTCCTCCGAAGCAACAACCCAGCTTCCGTGGCCGTTGTCAATTAACACTGTACCGTTTTTCTTAACCGAATTCCTTACAAGATCCACAAACTGGCTGCAGTGCATCCTGTTGTTCTTTATGCTTCCTCTTCCGGTAAAGACAATAGCCGCAGCGTCAAATTCATTTTTCATCGGGCGGTTGTTTAAAAGCAGGACCGGGTCG
This sequence comes from uncultured Spirochaetia bacterium, assembly GCA_964439215.1. Taxonomy (GTDB): domain Bacteria; phylum Oederibacteriota; class PGYV01; order PGYV01; family CAYTNY01; genus CAYTNY01. The sequence goes on along the minus strand of CAYTNY010000047.1, from coordinate 14,454 downwards.
CCTATAAAAAAATCAACCTTTGAGCTGCTTTTTATTTCTTCTCCGAAAAATTTATTCATAACCTCGGCGGCCCCGGGGTCAGACTCCACATAAGTTATTTTCTCTATTCCTTTTTGCCGCAGAAGTTCCTGCAGAGCGCCGGCCAGACCTCCGTTTATCAGCAGGATCTTCTCCTCACCGGACAGTATCTGCCCCAGTTTCCAGTATTTTTCATCAGGTTTTTTATAAGTCAGGTTTCTGCCTTCATAAAGCAGATAAATATCATTCTTTTTGACAAGAGTGAGCCTTGAATTACTGTATTCTTTTGAGTGAAGTACCTCATATTCCTTGAATGTTCTTTCAGCTGTATTCTTTTCCAGTTTTTTCACACCGCCCGTAAAATTAAGAACCAGATACAGAATAAGCATCACAACAATCACCGCGGTCGCTTTTCCGGCCTGTTTTGACTTTTCCCTCAGTATAATATACGCGGCGGCAAAATTAATGATCCCGATCCAGTATGCAAAATTAAAATTCGGCGTCCCTCCTGACAGAAAAGCGGAATGAATTATTCCAACCGCAAGAAAACCAACGGCAAAAACAGCAGGCGAAAGATTGGCATGCCTGCCCGCGCCTTTTATGACAAGCAGTTCCGCGCTTAAAACATAAGACAGGAACACAACAAATCCCGCGGGCGCACAGGCCGCCATGCATACAGCAAGAGCGGTCCAGATATTTGCCCCGCCCGTTCCGGCCCCTGCGGTTCTTATTATAATTATTCCGGATATTAAAAGAAACGCCGCAAACGCAGGAAGCAGCGAAACAGTCAGCAGTATATGGTCTTCTTTTTTAAAACGCAGAATAAACCTGTAAGCCGTTCCCGCGGCAGCCGCGCCGCCCAGAAAAAACGCCGCGATAACAACCGCTATTATGCTTTCCCCGGGAAATATACTGTTGGATGCTTCCCTGAAAAACACAATAATCCCCGCCGCGGATGTCATCCCGCTGAGAAATATCAGAATAAGCAGTCTGTAAAATATATTCATATCAGTTAACTCCTTTGTTTATATTTTTTTATTATATTTTTTCAGTATGCGGGTTTTAACTTTTGAACGGTTATAATGAAAGATCTCCCACATATCAAACTTTTTAATCATTCTGTATGTTATAAAATACCCCAGCGGATGTACATTGTTTGCTGTCTGATCCGGCACCATATGAACAAGATAGGCTGCCGTAAAAACCGCGGCGAATTCAAGGTTTCCCGTTAAAAAACCTGCGATCCAGGCGATTATAACATATTCATAAGCATGAAAAATCAGCCATAATTTTTTAAAATCCCCTTCATATGACTTTTTAAACATATGCTTGAAATCAAATCTTCTCTCTTCCCTTATATAATCAACAACATGATCCACATCCACAAGAAAACCCAGAAAAAAAGACATGAAAAAATACCATACATTCCCGGTAAGCGCCCATATCCCCAAACTTACAGGAACCGCTGCCGCGGCATGCTGCGAAGCCTTCATTTCAGAAGTTTCTCTCCGTTTACGATCTGCCGGATAACGCTTTTCGCGGACGTTGAACCCGATGTTTTCTTCATTGCAGTGGATTTTTCAGGGCTGAAAATCTTTAAAATATCCCTGCTGAGATCCGGAGATATTTTTTTCAGCTCTTCTTCGGACAGCCGGTCGGGCTGTATGTTCTTTTCAAGACAGTACGCAACAAGCTTTCCCGTAATTTCATGGGCATCTCTGAAAGCAGCGCCTCTGCCCACAAGATAATCGGCAATATCAACCGCGTACATAAATTTATTTTCAAGCTGTTTATCAATATTCCGGCTGTTAAATTTTATGTTTCTGACAAACCTGGAAGCTATAAACAGCGTAAGCTTCGCTTCATCCACCGCTTCAAAAAGAAGAACTTTATCTTCCTGAAGGTCCTTGTTATAAGCCTGCGGCAGAGCTTTCATCATGGAAAGGCCCGCCATAAGCCGCCCGAATGCTTTTCCGGTCTTCCCTCTCAGAAGTTCGGGTATATCCGGATTTTTTTTCTGGGGCATAATGCTGCTGCCCGTGGCAAACGAGTCATCAATGTCAATATATCCGAATTCCGAAGTATTATATATTATTATTTCTTCCGCAAATCTGGAAAGATGCATGGCTGTCATTGAAGAAAAATAAAGAAAATCAAGCACAAAGTCCCTGTCAGACACGGCATCTATGGAGTTTCCCGCCGCACCGCTCATACAAAGTTCTCTTGCCATTTTTTTTCTGTCCAGCGCATAATTGCTTCCCGCAAGGGCGCCTGATCCCAGCGTCATGGAGTCGGCCCTGATGAGCGCAAACTGAATCAGCTGCAGATCCCTTTTAAACATTTCAAAATAACTCATAAGCCAGTGCGCCGCTGTCACAACCTGCGCCTGCTGAAGATGCGTATATCCGGGCATATAAGTATTTATATTTTTTTTCGCGAGTTTCAGCACTGATTTCATTAGCTTTTTTAAAAGTTTTTCAATATTTCTTATCTCATCTTTCAGATACAGTCTTGTATCGGTTGAAACAAGATCGTTTCTGCTTCTTCCCGTATGTATTTTTTTCCCCGCCGCGCCTATGGCCCTTACAAGCTCCATTTCCACGGCAGAATGAACATCTTCATATTTTTCAAACTTTATACCGTCCGCGCCGCGCAGTACTTTTTTCAGCCCCGCGAGTATTCTGTCATTTTCTTCTTTTGTTAAAACACCCGCATCTTTTAATGCTTTTGTGTGTGCTTCGCATGATCGTATGTCATATTTAAAAAGCCTCTTATCAAAAGACACCGAAGAATTGAACATATCCGCCTCGGGATCAAGCTCTTTTTTAAACCTACCCTGCCAGGTTTTCTTCATTTATACACCCGCTTTCTTTTATTGATTATTTTTTTCCGCCGTGCATCCTGTTTTTCCTGTTTACTCTGCTGAAAATTTCAAGCTGCAGCCCGTAAAGATTTATAAATCCCCGGGCATCATCCTGAGTATAAACATCATCCTCTTCAAAAGTCGCGAAATCCTCGGAATATATTGAAAAAGGGGATTTTTTTCCGGCCGGTATAATATGTCCTTTATACAGTTTTAATCTCACATCGCCTGTTACTGTTTCCTGCGTTTTATCAATAAACGCCGAAACTGCCTCTCTGAGCGGAGAAAACCACATGCCGTTATAGACCAGTTCCGTAAATTTCAGTTCCACCATCTGTTTATAATGCGCAGTATCCCTGTCCAGTGTCAGTTCTTCAAGCTCCCTGTGGGCGGCCATTAAAACAGAACCGCCCGGAGTTTCATATATTCCTCTTGATTTTATTCCCACGAGCCTGTTTTCAACCATGTCCACAAATCCTATTCCGTGCCGCCCCGCAAGTTTGTTAAGTTTTTCCAAAAGCGCTGCCGGAGCTGTTTTCTTTCCGTTCAGTCCGGCCGGAATTCCTTTTTTAAAATTCACCGTTACATACGCGGGTTTCTGCGGCGTTTTTCCCAGAGGCGCTATTCTGCTTAAAACACTTTCGGGGCACTCGGTCATGGGATCTTCAAGTATCCCCCCCTCGTGTGATATGTGCCAAAGGTTATCGTCCTCTGAATAAGGTTTTTTCTTTGAAACCGGCACGGGGATACCGTGTTTTCGGGCGTATTCAAGGGCCTGATTTCTGGACTTTATGTGCCATTTATCGTCTTTCCACGGCGCAATAATTTTCAAATGCGGAGCAAGAGCCTTGTAGGTAAGTTCAAACCGGACCTGATCATTGCCTTTGCCGGTGGCTCCGTGGGAAACCGCATCCGCTCCTTCTTTCAGGGCCACTTCAACCTGCGCCTTTGCAATAACCGGCCTTGCTATTGACGTGCCCAGAAGATACTTGTTTTCATAAACCCCTCCGGACTTTATCATGGGAAAAACATAATCCGTCATAAATTCTTTTTTCTTGTCTATAACATAAACCTTATCCGCGCCGCTTTTCTTTGCTTTTTTTGCTGTTTCGGCAAAATTATCATCCTGCCCCACATCAACTATACAGGCCGTTACTTTGCATTTATATACTTCTTTCAGCCACGGAACGATTACTGATGTATCAAGCCCGCCCGAATATGCCAATACAGCCTGCTTTATTTTCTTTTCTTTTGCCATGCTGATTCTCCTTATATGTATTCTGACGTGTATTTATCTGCCCATTAAAAGAGCAAGAATTCCCTTCTGTGCGTGAAGCCTGTTTTCCGCCTGGTCAAAAACAACAGAATTCGGCCCGTCTATTACTTCATCCGTTATTTCTTCCCCTCTGTGCGCCGGAAGGCAATGCATGACAATCGCGTCTTTTTTTGCTTTTTTCAGCATGGATGCATTAACCTGGTACGCTTTCAGGTCTTCTTTCTTTTTCTGCGCTTCCTTTTCCTGCCCCATACTCGCCCATACATCGGTATAAATAACATCTGCATCTGCGGCTGCTTCATCAACATTGTCGGTTATAATCAGTTCTGTTTTATTTTCTTCAGCGAGTTTTTTCGCTTTTTCAACGATCTCCGCACAAGGCTGATATCCTTTGGGCGAAGCTATTCTGAGATTTATGTCCGCTTTAGGCGCCCCGAACAGCCAGGAATTCACAACATTGTTTGAATCTCCCATATACGCAACGGTTATTCCCTTGAGATTTTTTTTCCTGTCTTTTATTGTAAGTATATCCGCGATTATCTGGCACGGATGCGAGTAGTCGGTAAGCCCGTTTATCACGGGTATATCAGCATATCCGGCAAGTTCCATAACTTCATTATGGTCATATGTCCTTATCATTATTCCGTCAACATAGCGCGACAGCACTCTTGCCGTATCAGCTATTGTCTCTCCTCTGCCCAGCTGCAGTTCATTCGGATTCATATAAAGAGCCGCTCCGCCGAGCTGAAACATTCCTATTTCAAAAGAAACTCTTGTCCGGGTTGAGGCTTTTCTGAAAATCATTCCAAGCGACTTGCCTAAAAGCGGAACAAAAAGCTCTTTGTTCCTGTGCTTGTTCCTTATCATTTCCGATATGTTTATAATAAGTTCAAGCTCTTCTTTTGCAACGTCCTCCAGCGAGATCAGGTCTTTTTTATTAAGTTTTGTTATCATCACAACCTCCGTTTTATATGTGACGGTCCTGTATTGTTTTCATTACTTTCTCAAATATTTCCGCCGCGCGGTCAATGTCTTTTTTTTCTATAACAAGAGGCGGAACTATTCTTATTATATTCGGTTTCGGGCAGTTCAGTATCAGTCCGCGCTTGAGCGCCTGTGCCGTTACTGCCGGGCCTATGTTTTTTTTGAACTCTATTCCTACTATAAAGCCTTTTCCTCTGACTTCCTTTATAAGGGGCGAGGATACATTTTTGAGTTTTTCCGCAAGATAAGAACTCCTGCTTTTAACTCCGGCAAGAAAACTTTTTTTGTTTATCTTTCCCATCAGATAATTTCCCGCGGCGCAGGCAACAGGATTGCCCCCCATTGTTGTTCCATGATCCCCTATACAGAATATTTTTCCTGCTTTTTCCGACGCAACCACCGCGGACAGCGGAAATCCTCCTCCCAGTCCTTTACCGAGCGTCATAATATCCGGAACAATGCCGAATTCCTGATAAGCGAACAGATATCCGGTGCGCCCCAGCCCGGTCTGCACCTCATCCACGATAAGAAGCACTTTATTTTTTCTGCATACACTTTCAAGCTGCTTCATGTATGCCTTTGACGGTATATTTACTCCGCCTTCGGCCTGAACAGGCTCTATCATAACCGCAGCGGTTTTCGCGCTTATTTTCTTCTTAAGATCGGATATGTCATTATACTTTGCGTATTTAAATCCGGGGGATTTGGGCTTTAAATATTTATGGAATTTTTTCTGCCCCGTGGCGCTTAAAGCCGCGATGGTTCTCCCGTGAAACGAATTATACATGGTTATTATTTCATATGCCCCTTTTTTGTGAAGAATACCCCATTTTCTCGCCATTTTCACCGCAACTTCATTTGCTTCCGCTCCGGAATTGACAAAATACACATTATTCCCGAATGAGTTCGCGATCAGTCCGGCGGCGAGTTTTTTCCTGTTTTCATCCTCAAAGATCCTTGACAGATGAATATATTTTTTCATCTGCTTTTCCGCAGCCGCAAGCAGCCCGCTGTCGCTGTAGCCGAGAAGGTTTACCGCAACGCCGGCAAGCAGGTCAATATATTCTTTCCCACGCGTATCCGTAAGAACCGCGCCTTTTCCGCTTTTGAATTTTATATCGCACGCAGCAACCGTATTGTCATAATTCTTCATATCTTTTCTCCGTTTTATTTTATTATTTCTGTTCCTATTCCCTCATTTGTAAAAATCTCCAGAAGCAGCGAATGCTCCGCCGTTCCGTTTATTATATGGACCTTATTAACGCCTTTATCAACGGCTGACATCGCCGAATAAACCTTGGGCAGCATGCCGCCTTTTATCTGCCCGTCCTTCACATACTTCTTTATTTCTTTTGCGTTCAGGCTTTTTTTATAAGCCTTATTTATCATTATCCCGTCCGTATCCGTAATATATATGAGTTTATCCGCGTTAACGGCTTCAGCTGTCTTGCCCGCAACCGCGTCCGCGTTTATATTATATCTGTTCCCTTTATTATCCACGCCTATGGGCGCAATCACCGGCACAAGAGCGCTGTTCTGGAAAGTTTTCAGCAGCATTTTATTTATGCTTTTCACTTCGCCCACGAACCCTATGTCCTTGTTGTTATGTTTTTTTCTGGACGCCATAATAAGCCTTATATCTTTTCCTGATACGCCTATGACTTTCAGTCCGTGGGCCTTCAGGTCGGATACTATCTTTTTGTTCACTTTTCCTATCAGGACTTTTTCCACGATCTCAAGCGTTTCAAGGTCGGTTACCCTGTGCCCGTCCACAAAAACAGCCTGTTTGCCGAGTTTTTCGGCAAGAGCGCTTATATCATCACCGCCGCCGTGGACAATTATAATCTTAATGCCGACATGCCCCAGTGTTGCTATGTCATCTATAAACAGTTCCTTGTATTTCTTTATTTTCATCGCGCTTCCGCCGTATTTCACCACAAATGTCCGTCCTTTAAACTTTCTTATATACGGCATCGCCTCCGTAAGAACCCTTGCCTTTTCAATTATTTTTTTCATTGCTGATTCCTTTCATTTTTTCCTACAGTATGTATCTGCTCAGATCCCTGTCCTTTACAAGTTCATTGATCTTTGTTTCCACGAATTCTTTTGTTATGGATTTCTTTTCTTTTTTTCCGTAAGGAGCGTCAAAAAGTATTTCTTCAAGAACTTTTTCAATTATTGTATGCAGCCTTCTGGCGCCTATATTTTCCGTTGTTTCATTGACTTCAAAAGCAAACTTGGCAATTGTTTCTATTGACCCTTCATCAAATTCCAGAGCAACTTCATCTGTCTTTAAAAGCTGCGTATATTGTTTTATCAGCGAATTTTCCGGTTCTTTAAGTATCTGAATAAAGTCTTCCTCAGTAAGGCTCTCAAGTTCCACTCTTATTGGAAATCTCCCCTGAAGCTCCGGTATAAGATCCGACGGCTTTGACACATGGAACGCGCCCGCGGCAACAAATAATATATGGTCTGTTTTTACCGGCCCGTGTTTTGTGATCACGGTGGTCCCTTCAACTATAGGCAGAATATCCCTCTGCACGCCTTCGCGCGATACATCCGCGCCGGATCCTTTGCTTTCCGTTGACGCAACCTTGTCTATTTCATCAATAAAAATAATCGCGCTGTTTTCCACTTTTTCCACGGCTTCCTGCTTGACTTTATCCATATCTATCAGTTTCTGCATTTCTTCTTCAAGAATTATTCCGCGGGCCTCGCGGACAGTAACCTTTTTCTTTTTTGACCTTCCGCCGCCCATGCCTTCCATCATTTCCTGCATATTTATTCCCACTTCTTCTATGCCCGGCCCGGAAAAAATCTCCATCATAGGGCTGCTTTTGCTTTTTATGCTGACTTCAACAAATTTCTCCTCAAGCTTGCCGCTTACAAGCTGTTTCCTGAGTTTTTCTCTTGTTTCTTTGAAGCGTTCTTCCTCTTTTTTTTCATTTTCGGCATCCTCTTCCGGAACTCCTGTCATTTTCGGTTTTCGCAGCGGAGGCAGAAGAAGATCCAGCAGCCTGTCGTCAACCGTCTTCTCCGCTTTTATTTTCACCATTGCCATATGGTCCTCTCTGACCATATTCACGCTCATCTGGACAACATCCCTTACCATGGACTCAACATCCCGGCCGACATAGCCCACTTCCGTGAACTTGGACGCTTCCACTTTCAGAAACGGCGCTTTTACAAGTTTTGCGATCCTTCTTGCGATTTCTGTTTTGCCGACGCCGGTGGGCCCTATCATAAGGATATTCTTCGGAGTTATTTCCTCCTGCAGCTCTTTTGAAAGCGCCTGTCGTCTTATTCTGTTGCGCAGAGCCACCGCAACCGCCTTTTTCGCTTCATTCTGTCCCACAATATACTTATCAAGGCTGCTCACTACCTGCTTTGGCGTTAATTCCTTCATTTTTATCACAACTCCTCAATTGTTATATTATCGTTTGTATATATGCATATTTCCGATGCGATTTTCAGAGATTCGCTTACGATTGTTTTCGCGCCGCTATCGCCGAAAGCCGCCATCGCTCTTGCTGCGGCAAGTACATACGGGCCCCCCGAGCCTATGGCCGCGATCCCGTCCTCCGGTTCTATTACTTCTCCGCTGCCGGAGAGTATGTATTGTTTTTCCTTGTCCGCGACTATCATAAGAGCTTCAAGTTTTCTTAACACTTTATCGGTGCGCCAGTCTTTGGCAAGCTCCACAGCCGCTCTTTGCAGCTGCCAGTTATGCTCTTTGAGCTTTCCCTCAAACCGTTCAAAAAGTGTAAAAGCATCCGCAACCGACCCCGCAAATCCCGCCAGTATTTTGTTTTTCCCTTCAATGATCCTTACCTTTTTTGCGGTTTTTTTCATTATGGTATTCCCGAAAGTTATCTGTCCGTCTCCGCCTATTACTGTTTTTCCCTGTTTTTTAACGCATAATATCGTTGTGCCCCGGAGCATAAAAACCTCCTTGTTTTTTTAAATAATAAGTATTAAGTATATCATAAATTTTATTTTTTTTTATACTTTTATTAAAAAAAAACAAACGCCCCCGGATTTGCCTGTTTCAAAGCCGCAAAACCGTTTTTGCCGGATTTTATTCCTTTTATCTGTATCACCCGCTTTTTTTTACTGTTGACGCGCATGTTTTTTTTTGATAGTATCATATTACAGAAATTATGCTTTTTAAATACGATACAGATTAAATAATCCTGCGATGCACGTGTAGGGGCAATTATTTTGGTCCAACACTCTATTATTAGGGAGCCGGAGTTTTGTGCCGTGTGCACGCCTTTCCGGAGGAAGCCTTAAGCATTAAACAAGGCACCCACCTGATTACAGGGCCCAAAATGCTGCTTCTCACGGCACCTGCGGGAATTATTCGGACAGACTTACAAATGGAGAAAAAAGAAAAATGTTAATAAAATATATCAGCATACAGGATATAAAAAAGAGATTACCTGTTAACAGGCAGTATTTCCCGGTTTTTTTATATACAAAAAACTGTCCGGATTCGCTGCGTCCCTGATTATTTTATTGTCTTATTCTCTTTATGCCTTTTCCATTTGCCTGCGTCCGTCTGTGTCGTTAAAACACTACACAGGAGGGTGATTTTATGGTAACAACCTTAGTTTCAGCAATAATCGCGCTTGCCCTTGGTATAACCGGAGGCTTTGTACTGAGAAAGCTTATCGCTGAACAGCACATTTCCGGCGCCAAAGTATTTGCCCAGCAGATAATAGAAGCCGCAAAAAAAGACGCGGATTCCATCAAAAAAGAAGCGGCCCTGGAAGCAAAGGACCGGATACTGAAGGCCCAGGCTGAATTTGACGCAAAAACCAAAGAAACAAGACAGGAGCTCTCAAACCTCGAAAAACGGGTCCGCAGCCGCGAAGAAACAATGGATAAAAAACTCGAAACCATTGAAAGAAAAGATAAAGATCTAAGCATAAAGAACCAGGAGCTTTCGGAACTTGATTCAAAACTGAAAAAACAGCAGGAAGAACTGCAGACCGTAATAGAAGGACAGAAAAAGAAACTGGAAAACATCTCGGGCCTCTCGGCGGAATCCGCTAAAAATGAGCTTATAAACTCAATGCTGGATGAGGCCAAACACGCTTCGCTTCTGCAGATAAAGAAACTGGAAGAGGAAGCAAAAGAAACCGCTGAAAAAAAAGCAAGAGATATTGTATCTATCGCCATACAGCGCATAGCCGCGGATCACACATCAGACATTTCAGTTTCCGTAGTGCCCCTGCCGAATGAAGAAATGAAAGGCAGAATAATCGGGCGCGAAGGCCGCAATATCAAGACCCTGGAAACCCTTACAGGAGTTGACTTTATAATAGATGATACTCCCGAAGCGGTTACGATATCTGCCTTTGATCCTGTAAGACGGGAAACCGCCAGGCTCGCGCTGGAAAAACTCATTTCAGACGGCAGAATACACCCCGGAAGAATAGAAGAAGTTGTTGAAAAAACAAAAAAAGAAATGGATCAGAAAATCAAAGATATCGGCGAACAGACAGCCATGGATGCCGGCATTCCCAATATCCATCCCGAGCTGATGAAACTGCTGGGCAAACTGCATTACAGAACAAGCTACGGACAGAACGTGCTTAAACATTCTGTTGAGATGTCATTCATCACTTCCATACTTGCGTGCGAACTTGGAATTGATCCTACTCTGTCAAAAAGAGCCGCACTGCTGCATGATATCGGAAAAGCCATTGACCACGAAGTACAGGGGTCCCACGTTGACCTGGGCGTTGAAGCCGCCAAGAAATACGGCGAATCCGAAAAGATTCTGCACGCCATCGCTGCCCACCACAACGATGTGGAGCCGCACAGCATTGAGGCGGTTCTGGTTCAGGCAGCCGACGGCATATCCGCGGCAAGGCCGGGAGCAAGACGCGAAACTCTTGAAAACTACATAAAAAGACTTGAAAATCTTGAAAAAATAGCCTCGCAGTTTGAAGGCATCCATAAAACATTCGCTATACAGGCAGGAAGAGAAATAAGAATCATGGTGGAGCAGGATGCAGTGGATGATATGAAGGCTTATTCCCTTTCAAAAGAAATAGCGAAAAAAATAGAAGAAGAGCTTGAATATCCGGGACAGATAAGAGTTACTGTTATAAGAGAAGTGCGGGCGGTAGAATACGCAAAATAGAGTTTCTGTTATACGCGCTGTCTGAACCCGCTTTTCTTTATATTCACGGAACAAAGAAGGTTTTTTTATGATTAAACTTTTATTTATAGGAGATATTATAGGCCGGCCGGGAAGAGAAGCCGCCGCGGCTCTTCTTCCCGGGCTTATAAAAGAAAAAGAGATAAACTTTACTGTGGCAAACGGGGAAAATACAGCGGGAGGCTTCGGCATAACCCCTGACATGTTCAGAAAGCTTGACGCTTACGGAATTGACGCCGTTACAACCGGAAACCATATAAGAGACAAACGAGAAATTTTTCCTTTTCTTGCCATAGAACCCCGTCTGTTAAGGCCCCACAATCTGCCTCCGGGAAATACCGGCTCAGGCATAGGCGTCTATGAAATCGAAAACGGATCCCGGACAATAAGCATCGGGGTCATAAATCTGTCGGGCAGAATATTCATGGATCCCCTTGTTGACGACCCTTTCCGCACCGCTGACAGGGCTCTTGAAGAATTAAGCGGCCGCACAAAAATAATTTTTGTGGATTTCCACGCGGAAGCAACCTCGGAAAAATACGCGCTTGCTCATTATCTAGACGGAAGAATATCCGCCTTTGCCGGCACACATACGCATGTACAGACCGCCGATGAAAAAATACTCGAAAAAGGCACGGGTTATATAACGGATGCCGGCATGACCGGCCCTTTTAATTCTGTTATAGGCGTAAAAAAAGAAATGGTTATAAAGCGTTTTTTAACGGGGCACTCGGAGAAATTTGAAACCGCCAAAGAACAGGTTCATTTTAACGCGGTTATATATTCCATAGATGAAGACGGCGGAAAAACAACCGCGGTAGAAAGGCTGAACATCATTTATGATAAAAAATAAATTTTCTGCGTTTTACCCGCCCTTTCTTTTTCTCGCGGCATTTCTGCTTTATCTAAAAACACTGAGCCCCGGACTTTATTTCGGCGACTCCGGCGAGCTGCTTGCGATGATATACACCCTGGGCCAGCCTCATCCGACGGGTTTTCCTTTATATATCCTGCTCGGCAAAATATTTTCACTTGCGGGATTCGGTTCTTTTGCGTTTAAAATAAACATAATGTCCGCGTTTTTTGCGGCCCTTATCCCTGTGGTGCTTTTTTACTGTCTGCGTATTCTTTTAAAAAACGAAGACAGCCGTATATTTCAGAAAACCATCTTAGCCGCACTGCCTCTTATTTTTATTTTCTCCCACACACTCTGGTCGCAGGCAGTAATCGCGAGAATTTATACGCTTAATGCCCTTTTCTGCGCCGCCGCACTTTATCTGTTTCTCTATATAGACCGGATAAAAGCGGACAAAAAATCATTTTATCTTCTGGCTTTTTTAACGGGACTCGGCGCCGGACTTCATTTAAGTTTTGCCGTCTTTGCGGGAATTTTATGGATATATCTTTTCCCCGGAAAAAAACAGATTATATTCCGTAAATTTTGGATGCTCTTATTTTTCTTTTCGGCCGGGCTGAGCATTTACGCTTATTTATATATCCGCGGCCTTGCGCAGGAATCCCTGCTGCAGTGGCATCCCATATACAGAATATCTGATTTTCTGGAATACATCACTCAGCAGAATTATTCCCATAAAATGTTCTCGCGCGGGCCGGAAGGCTTTATCGCTTTTTTCTCCTTTACGCTGAAAGCGCTGTTAAGGGAATTTTCGGCAGCGGGTTTTATTATAATGGCCGCGGGTATGGCCGCGGGTATCATAAAAAAATACCGTTATTCTTTTTTATTTCTTGTCATTTTCGCTTCAAATATACTATTGCTCGCGTTTTACGGAGAATATACGGATTTAAAGCTTTCTTTCAGGTATTATATTCCTTCGTACATAGCGGGCATATTCTTTATTGCGGTATTTTTCAGGTACATAAAAAGCGTACTCACGGACGGCAAAATGTCAGCTTTAATAACCGCGGCTGTTTCCGCTGTTATTATTTTCGCGGCAGCCCATCAGAATTACATACAAAATGACAGAAGTGAAAATTTTATCGCGCATAACTATCCCAAGGACCTTGTCGGAGCCCTGCCGGAGAATTCGTATCTTTTTACAAACGGCGACAATCAGATCTTTACAATCGCTTATTATCAGTTTGTGGAAGGAAAACGCAGAGATGTTACCATCTTTGACTCCGCACTGACAATATACAGGGATATGAGAGAGCTTATGCTTATGTCCGGCTCCTCAAAAATGGTTACAAATATTCTGCATTCATTTACAAAAGACATGTCTCCTGTTTTTCTTACCACAAAAATAGGAACACCCGTCATATACGAAACCCTGTACGGCATAACATACAGGGCCAATGAAGACCCTGCTCCGCACAACCCGGAAATAATCAGGACTTTTTCTTTAAACGGTATAGTCAGAAATACCGGCTTCCACAGCACATTTGAGGAAAGAGAGATTGCAGGCACTTATCTTTACAGGATGGCTGAACATTACCGCCTGAGCGGCAGAACCGAACTGTTTGCCTACCTGCTTGACGAATCTGTTAAAACCGGCTTTGATTCCGTGCCGGTGCTGGGCAATGCCGCGATAATATACGCTGATACAGGTGATTTCAAAAAAGCCGAAGAACTTATTGCCCGGGCATTAAAGGTTCAACCGGAAAATATTGAGCTTTTATTCAATATGGGGAGTTTTAAAGCGCGGCAGGGGCGTTTTATGGAGGCGGCAGAATACTACGACCTCATACTGGATATCAACCCTTCTCACTCACAGGCGCGCCATTACAAAAGCACCGCACTTCAGCAAAACACGCAGATGCAGATGAAAAAAGCGGCGGCTGAAACACGGAACGCAGACTACAACAAAGGCCTTGAACTCCTTAAAGAAAAAAAGATCTCCGAAGCCATACCGTATTTTGAAGCTGATATAAAAAACAATCCCGATACAAAACGTTCTGTTTTTTATCTGGGCCTCGCATATTCCCTTGCAGAAGATTATGACAGAGCCATAAAATATTTCGAAAAAGTTTTGGAATCCGACCCCGTAAATATAATGACGCTTAATAATCTGGGCCTTATATACAAAAAACTCGGCAACAAAGAAAAATCCGCCCAATACTTCAACCGCTCCCTGGAGCTCAACCGCAATCAGCCCGCGGTGGAGAAGCATCTGCTGGAACTGT
>CAYTNY010000046.1:0-18477 GCA_964439215.1 uncultured Spirochaetia bacterium | reverse complement strand
GTGGAAAAATGATTTTTGAAAAATGGAGGTATTTATGAAATTATTCATTAGATGGATTTTGTTGTTATTTGTTTTTAATGTTAATATAATATTTGGAAAATCCTATGATGTAGAGTCAATTGAAAAGATCGAGAGTGTTGGGGGAATAAACAGTAATATAACATTTAATAACGGACTGCTATACTATTATAAGCATAGATCGGTTAATGGAGGGATATACACGTATAATTATAAGACGAATACTGAATCATTGTTTATAAATAAAGAAGATATTAAAATAACTAAAACGATTGATGCTGCTTATGGGAAAAGCATACACGATTCCGTTTTTTATAAAATGGAAAATACATTTAACGGATATATGCATTTGCAGATTTCACCGGATGATTCTAAATTATTGATAATAACACGATTTTATAATCAAGACTTGCGTCTTCCGGTTAAAATATATTTATTTGATTTAAATAAAAATACAATAAAAGGAATATCAGATATAGATCAAAATGAAGAGAGGTATTCTTATCTTCGAGCTGATTGGTATAGTGATTATAAATTTATTTTCATAAGATACGACCATGTAAAAAAACAATATGAAGTGGGGGTTTATAATATTGGTTCCGGCGAAACCAAAATGATAAAAGCGCCGGATGATGTAGATATCACGCTGCCCATGGCAGTTAATGATATTAATCATAAAATTGCTTTAGGAGGTTTTGATACCGGAGAAAATAAACCAGTAGCACTTGTGTATGACATTCGAAAAAAAAGATTTAAAAAGGTGAAAAATGTTAGATCTCCTGGAATATGGTCGCCGGATGGAAAAAAATTATATAGATATAAATATGGTTTTATGCAAATAGATACTGAGAAAAATCAATATATCCAGAAAATTAATTTTGGTAAGAATGAAGATGAATTATTTAAGCAATATTCTCGTGTTAAAGACAGTATCAGAGATATGGTTTGGCCGGAAAAAAACACAATTTTTTATAAAAACAGGGAAGGTTACTTAAATAAAATAAAGGTGAAATAAATGAAAAGATGTATTTTGTTATTTTCGTTTTTGATGACTTATAATGTCCTCGTTGCGGGTTTGTTAGAATGGAAGATAAATAATGAACCTGCAATAATTGATAATGCTGTTTATGAAAAGGTATATGCTCCTCCCGATTATCATACCATGTTTCATAGAATAATGGATATTGCCGTTATTAAACTACCTAATAATCCTATGTATAAGCCTGTTTCAATAATAAGTTCAATAGTTGGAAGCGATCTCAGTATGTTTAATAATATACCAACTATTTTTTTGCTGGATTCTCAAAGGAATGCGGTATTATGGCCTAATTACAACACGGATATACATCCTGCAACATCATCTTACGAATTATATGATAATAATCAATTATCTGGTTTTGCTTCTCCGAAAGGTATTGCAGTTACATCAAATGGAAATAATGCAGGAGTTAAAAAATTATTGGTGGCGGACACTAATAATGACAGACTTGTTGAGTTTACCATTAATGTGGATAATAAGGGAATAGAATTGATTAATCCTAAAATTATAGGAAGGCGCGGGAGTGGTTATGGTGAATTTAAAGGTCCGCAAGGTGTATGTTATGATTCTATAGGCAACATTTATGTGGCTGACAATGCTAATAAAAGAATTCAGAAACTTGATTGCCAGGGTGTTTATATTTCAAATATAATATATGATTTTGAAGAACCTACAGATGTGGCTGTAGGTTTAAATACGGGTAATATATATATATGTGATCAGGCATTAAAAAAAATTATTGTTTTTGATGATGGTTTTTCAAAGATCTTTGAGACACCTCCTGATATCCAAAAAGAATATTATAAATTATCTTTAGATGTTAATGAAATTGTATATGCAACAAACGGAAATGATGAAGTTTACGAACTTGATACAAATGTTCAAAATATTATATCAATGAAATTATATGATAAGAATTGCGGGATAAGCATTGGTGTAAATAATGTGTTTGATAATGACAATTGGTACACGAAAGAATTTGCGGTATCTGTAGGCCATAAAATAGCTAGAATACACAGGCTGGGAGTCACAATTGAAGAATTATATATTGATTCGTTGCCGGGAAATATATTATGGATTAATACAAATTCCGGTATTTGTTATCCTGTATTGTCTGATGTAATAGCGAAAATTTCAAGCCCGGGAGGAGTTTTTAGAATAATCGATTATTTTAAAGGCGATGGAATAAGCGGTTTGCCTGAAATAATGCCGAGGAGAGAAAGAGTAATTGATGAAAGTGTAATTAATCCAATCACGCCGGGTGTTCATGTATTTTCATTTGATCCATATATTGATTCAGAACAGGTTCTTTCAGAAGGGGAGCATAGAATATTTATGAATATAAATGATGGTCAATACAGTGATATAAAGACTTTTGATTATAATGTTTATTATGATATTGAAGCTCCTTTTTCTTATATTAGTATTGATGAAAATTATTCTACAATATTAAATGATAATATATATGTTAATTCTCAAACTGACATTTTTTTTGATGGCTCTGATACTGGCTCTGGTATTTCGTACTATGAATACTCAGTTGATGGAGGTTTGACGTGGCGCCGGGTTTTTCCGGAAAATCCTGTGTTTAATCTTTTGGAATCAGACGGGGAATATGGAATTAATAATATAATAACACTTCAATACCGCGCTGTAGATAATGTAGGTAACGTTAGTGAAATAGCTGCTTACCCGCATCAAATCCATATTGGCTGGGAAGTTGTAGAGGGTGTCTGGGCGGATGCCGCGTATAAGGTCAGTGATACGGAAATATGGTTTTCGGGCGGAAGCAAGTTAAAAAATGATGACACAGCTTTTTTATATGAACGATTTCCCGGTGTTTATTATTCGGATGTTATCCGGTTTAATGGTGAAAAACTTGAAAACATAGCATTGGAAAACAACCGTTTAATAGGTACTCCGGGTATGTGGACAGATGGAATGAAAAACTATTTTGTCAGAGATTTTTCTGTGGGGATGGGAATGAAAATATTCTCTTGCGGTTGGGCTTCTTTTCGTTGTTTTTTGCGGATTTCGACTTTAAAGTATATGAGGCGTTATTTGTGGGAGCGGGAGTAAATTTTCAAAATTATAATTTAGATGTCACAATCGAATCGAAATTAGATAATTCTATTCGTTTTGCTAAGGCATTGGTAAACTTTTATTTATTAATATAATATGTGCGTGGAGGTATTCTTTGAGATTTGATAAGTATCAAATAAATATAATCGTATATTAAAGAACATTGAAAAAATTTGAAGAAAATAGATTTTTCTTGACGTTGACAAGGCGCAAAAAGAATTGTAACTTAAAATGTATGAAAACAAGACAGAACAATACGTATGCATAGGGATGGGATGAGATGAAAAAAGCAATATTGTTTTTAATATGCCTGTTTGCGGTAATAGTGCTTGTTTTGACGGCGTGTTCAAATTTAAATTTAAGCGAACCCAATCCGGATTATATTCCGGTATTTTTTTCTGATCCGAATCTTGAAGCCGTAGTTAGAGATAAAATAGGAAAGCCTACAGAACACGTTTACCTAAGTGATTGTAAAGCCATTAAATATTTGGCGGCATCTTTATCAAACAGAACAGTAACTATAATGGATTTAACCGGTATTGAATATTGTACAAATTTAGCATATATAGTCTTTCAGGGCAGACGGACATACGATATAAATGTTAATAAAGGCATAAGCGATATAAGTGCGTTAAGCGGACTGATAAATTTAAAACAGCTTTTTCTTGGTACTAACAACATAAGTGATATAAGCACGTTAAACGGACTGACGAATTTGACATATCTTAATCTTCGTTTCAACAGCATAAATGATATAAGCGCGTTAAACGGACTGACGAATTTGACATATCTTGATCTTGATTTCAACAGCATAAGTGATATAAGCGCGTTAAGCGGGCTGACGAATTTGACATATCTTGATCTTGGTGACAATAACATAAGCGATATAAGTGTGTTAAACGGACTGACGAATTTGACATATCTTTATCTTGGTTACAATAACATAAGCGATATAACAGCTCTGGTTGATAACAGCGATGCCGGAGGGCTTGGCAGCGGTGATTATGTAAATTTAGCTAACAACCCCCTAAGCACCCGGGCAATTGACGTTGATATCCCGTATCTTCAGGCGAAAGGCGTTACAGTATATTATTAAAAAATTGTTTATAACAACAAAGACACCAAAAACGTGAATTTTAAAACCCCGGAACACGACAGGGCGTGCTCCCTGTGATAACATATGCGAAAATCATCGCGCCGCGCCGGCAAGTCAAACGCCAGGCCGAAATCCCCCTTATCGGAAGTTTAGATGTTTGGCGGCTTGGACGCTTAGCAAAACCATATCGCATATTTGGGAATTTGATGGTTTATGTGTTTAGTTCTCTCCCAAAACTCAAGATCTTTTCGATTTTATTCTTTACCCTCCACCTCTATGGGGGAGGATAGAGTATGTTACAGGCGGTTTTTTGCCTGTTACATACTCTTGGAGGGGGTTAAGCAGCGGCAGGGCACTCTATGATATAAGCTGGCGATTAAACAGGAGATGCGGGTAAGGGCAGGTTTGGCAGGGGGGATTTAGCCTTTAACGCCGCGCCTGCAAACGCAATGATATTGTTTTTTTGTCTTCGCAGGAATAAGCCCCTGTGCTTGTCCGGGTTTTAAATGTTAAACCTTCGGAACACGACAGGGCGTGTTCCCTGCACGAAATCGTCCCGCAGAAGAACTGCAAGCCAAACCTCACCCTTAAGCACTGTTTTTTTGAACTTTGAACTGTTTTATCCTTGAACTTTGAACTATTATCACAAATCACCGATTGACCATATCTTCAAAATACATTAAAATACCTTATTCCGTGAATAATAATATTTAAAGGAGTATGTTTGTGGAGACTTATAAGAGGCTTTTGAAGTATATAAAACCCTATACGGGAAGGATTGTCGGCGCGCTTTTGATTATGGTATTTACGGCGGCGCTTACGGCGCTTTCCATGTACATAATAAAGCCTGTGATAGATAAAATACTGGCCAATCCCAACAAGGAAGAGGCTTTATACTATATCAGAATCCTGCCTTTGGCTGTTATTGTGATCTGGGTATTTAAGGGAGTAGGGCTGTATTTTCAGGGGTATCTTATAAACTGGGTCGGGAACAGAATAATAATGGATATGAGAAATCTGCTGTACAGGCATATAACGGACCTGTCAATGAGGTTTTTTAACAACGAAAAAATAGGGACCCTTATATCCAGAATAACAAATGACGTAACCCTGATACAGGGGGCGGTCGCTAACGTTATCGGGAATGTTATAGGGAGCCTGCTTAATATAATAGGTCTTTTGGCGCTTATGTTCTTTCTTAACTGGAAATTCACGCTTATTGCGGTTGTTGTTTTCCCGATAGCTGTTTTCCCCATTATAAAATTCGGCAGAAAAATGAAGTCAGCGGCCAGAGGGAGCCAGCAGAGTATGGGTGATATTACTTCTGTTTTGAATGAAAGCTTTAACGGTATAAGAATAGTAAAAGCTTTCGGCATGGAAAAGTATGAAAGGAAGCGGTTTGCCCGGGATCTTAGAAATTATTTTGATTATACTATGCGGGGGGTCAGGGCATCTTCTATGTCATCCCCCACGATGGAAACCATAGGAGCGATAGGCATAGCCGCGCTTATATTTATAGCGGGGCAGGCAGTTATAAGAGATCAGATCACGACAGGGACGTTCTTCGCTTTTATGGGGGCGATAACAGGGCTTTATCCGCAGGTGAAAAAACTTAATGATATGAACAACATAATACAGCAGGCCCTTTCAGCGGCTGAAAGGGTGTTTTCGGTTCTTGACACGAAGCCTGAAATAGTTGAACGGCCCGATCCTGTTGAAATAAATGACTTTAATGAGTCCATAGAGTTTGACAGCGTGGAGTTTTCCTATACTTCAAAAGAAAAGGTGCTGAGGGAAATTAATTTCAAAATAAAAAAAGGAGAAATTTTCGCGGTTGTGGGGGCGTCCGGCGCGGGCAAAAGCACGGCTGCCGACCTGCTTGCGAGGTTTTATGATGTTGAAAAAGGGCGTATTCTTATAGACGGCACTGATATAAGGGACATAAGTTTTCAGTCTCTGCGCAGGCTTATCGGCATGGTGACGCAGGAAACAATACTTTTTAATGATACAATAAAAAACAATATTGCCTATGGAAATCCGGAAGCGGACGAAGCAAAGATAATTGAAGCGGCAAAAGCGGCCAATGCCCATGATTTTATAATCAAACAAAAAGAAGGATACGACACTCTTATCGGAGACAGGGGAGCAAGGCTTTCCGGAGGGCAGAGACAGAGGCTGGCCATAGCAAGAGCGCTTATGAAAAATCCGCCTATTTTGATACTTGACGAGGCGACGTCAGCGCTGGATTCCGAGTCGGAAATTCTTGTGCAGGAAGCGTTAAACAACCTGATGAAAAACAGAACAACTTTTGTTATAGCGCACAGGCTTTCCACGGTGCGCAACGCTGATGAGATAGTTGTTATAGAGCACGGGGTTATTAAGGAAAGAGGAACGCATGACGATTTGATAGCAAAGGAGGGACTGTATAAAAAACTTTATGATATGCAGTTTAAACTTACCGGAAACGCCGAAAAAAAACACCGGGCCTGAAGGCAGGTTTTTAAGGAGATTAAGTGAAAAAAGCGGTATTTCTTGACCGGGACGGAACACTTATAAAAGATCCCGGTTATCTTGATAAATTTGAACAGATTGAATTATATAAAAATGCGGGCAAAGCGCTTAAACTTTTAAAAAAAGCGGGTTATATTCTGATCGTTCTTACCAATCAGTCCGGTATTGCGCGCGGATATTATAATGAGGAGTTTGTCCGTGAAACGCATAAAAAAATAGATGGAATGCTCGCCGGAAACGGCATAAAACCCGATGAGTATTATTACTGCCCTCATCACATAAAAGGCGTAATAAAGAAATATTCCGTAAAGTGCGGCTGCAGAAAACCCGGGCCGGGCATGGCTTTGAAGGCAAAAAAAAAATACGGGCTGGATTTAAAAAGAAGTTTTGTGATTGGGGATAAGCTTACTGATATTGAAATGGCCGGCAGGATAAACGCCGGCTCTGTGCTTGTGCTTACGGGAAACGGCAAAAAGGAAAGGAAAAAGGCCGCGAAAAAAGCCAAGCCGGATATAATAACATCTGACATTTATACTGCGGCAAAAAAAATTGCGCGTCTGACGGAGAAGAAAATATCCGGAAACGCGAAAACAACGGGACGGAGGAAAAAATGAAAAGCTGCGACAGGATCATGG
The DNA here is from genome assembly GCA_964439215.1 of uncultured Spirochaetia bacterium. Taxonomy (GTDB): domain Bacteria; phylum Oederibacteriota; class PGYV01; order PGYV01; family CAYTNY01; genus CAYTNY01. Next base: position 11,096 of record CAYTNY010000046.1, on the reverse strand, counting down.
AAAAGTTCAGAAAAAAGAAAATTATGGTTGTGGGCGACTTTATACTTGATGAATATGTTTACGGCGAAACAGAGAGAATATCGCGCGAGGCGCCGGTGCTGATATTAAGGCATAATAAAAGTATTTATCATGCCGGCGGCGGGGCCAATCCTGTTATGAATTTAAAGGCGCTTGGCGCGGAGCCTGTGCCGGTGGCTGCCGCGGGAGAAGAGCCCCAGTCGGATATACTGGTTGATATGCTGAAAGAAAAAAAAGTGGATGTGTCCCATATAATACGCTCCGCGGGATACAGTATGCCGGTAAAGGCCAGGATTATGGCGGGAAGTATTCATACGGTGAAGCAGCAGATAGTCAGGATAGACAGATACAATGAAAACGGCCTGTTTAAGAATGTGGAGCAGGAACTTATTAATTCAATAAAAGTTCTTGCCGAAAGCATGGATACAATACTTGTTTCTGATTACGGAGGCGGGCTTGTAACGGACAGGATTATAAAAACCATAAATGCACTGGCTGAAAAGGGCAAAAAGATTATTGTTGATTCCAGATATGCTTTAAGAAAGTTTAAAAACATAGCGGCCGCAACGCCGAATGAAACAGAAGCCGGCCCCATAGCGGGGATAGAAAAATATACGGATGAAGACGTTGCCGCCATAGGGAAAAAACTTATGAAGATAATGAAAGCCAGGGGAATGGTTATAACAAGGGGAAGCAGGGGCATGATGGTGTTTTCCGGGAATAAAACAGACAGAATAGAGCCTTTTGGGAGCGATGAAATCGTGGATGTTTCCGGCGCCGGAGATACGGTATCGGCGATCACTGCGCTTTCTTTGGCCTGCGGCGCATCGCTGAAAGAGGCGGCGTTTCTGGCGAATGTCGGCGGCGGTATTGTTGTTATGAAAAGAGGAACCGCGACATTGAGCCTGAAAGAACTGAAAAAAGGGGTCAGAAATGTCTAAACTTAAAGAACGGGCGCATCTGGCGGAAATAACCGCGAAACTCAGAAAAAAAGGAAAAAAAGTCGTGTTTGCCAACGGCTGTTTTGATGTTGTGCACGTAGGCCACGCAAGATTTCTGAAGGCGGCAAAAGCAAAAGGAGATGTCCTGGTTCTCGGGCTGAATTCAGACTCTTCGGTGCGCAGGCTCAAAGGCAGAGGCCGGCCTCTTGTGCCTGAAAAAGAACGGGCCGAAATAATGGCATCTTTTGAGGCTGTGGATTACATAGTTATATTCAGGGAGCTTACGGTGGATAAAACCCTGGAGGCGCTCAGGCCCTATTATCACGCAAAAGGCACTGATTATACAAAAGATACGGTGCCTGAAAAGGAACTGGCGGAAAAACTGGGTATAAAAATAGCGATAGTGGGGGACAGAAAAAACCATTCAACAAAAGATATAATAAAAACCGTTCTGGAAAAAGAGAAAAAATGAATAAATTCCTTGTGTGCAGAACCGATGGAGTGGGCGACCTGCTTTTAACAACGCCTCTTATAAGAGCGCTGAGTAAAACCGGAGCGGAGGTATCGGTGCTGTGCAGTTCTTATGCGGCGCCTGTACTTGAAAACAATCCGGACGCGGCCGGGGTTTTTATATATGACCCGGCAGATCCCTTTAAAGAACTTGATGCGGTTAAAGCGGCGGGTTTTGACGCGGCTTTTGTGGTTTATCCGCGCAGGCAGGCTGCGGCTCTTGTGAAGAAGGCGGGAATTCCCCTCCGGTTCGGTACGGCGGGCAGATGGTATTCATATTTTTATTTTAACCGCCCGGTGAGGATAAGCAGGAAAAAGAACGAAAAACACGAAGCCGCTTATAATCTTGATATTGCCGCGCCTGTTATCGGCGAAGGTTCGCCGGCGGAAACGTTTTTCTATCTCAGTGAGGCGGAGAAAAAGTTTGGAGAGGATTATGCGCGGAGTTTTGGCGGGGACTTTATTATTGTGTATCCCGGCGGAAAAAGAACGTCAGAAAAACCCGATGCCGCTAAATACGCCCGTATTATTGATGAAACCGCGGAAAAATATAAGGGGAAAATTGTTTTGATCCCGGGAATAAATGAGAAAAAAACAGCGGAGGCGGTTTATGAAAAGTCCCGCAGAAAAGACAAACTGATAGTGGATGATAAAGTGCTGTCTTTAAGACAGCTTGCCGGCGTAATATCCCGTGCGGATGTTTTTGTGAGCGGAAGCACGGGACCCATGCATATCGCGGCTGCTTTAAATGTACCTGTTGCGGCCTTTTTCCCGCGGGATGAAGGAATGCTGCGCAGATGGGCGCCTTTGGGAAAGAACTGCACAGTGATACGCCCGGAAAATGATGAAGGCATAAACGCAGAAGCAGCCGCGGATGTGATAATAAAAACAACGGAGAAATCATAATGCTTAAAAAACTTTTAATATATGCGTGTCTGGTGCCGGTATTTGCCTGCGGATGCGCTTCGCCGAAGACCGGCGGGATATCAAAAATGAATATAGGGAGCGAAGAAAGAATATTAAGAAGTGAAGCGGAAAAAAAGGTTGAAGCCGGAAAATTATTCGGGCGGGGTAAATATAAAGTTGTAAAAGGGGATTCTTTATGGAAGATTGCGGAAGAATTTTTAGACAGCCCTCTTTTATGGAGGGATATCGCGGAGATCAACGATATAGAGGCGCCTTACATAATAAGGCCCGGACGCATTCTTGAAATGCCGGTTCCCGGAGAAACTGCCGGCGGCAAAAGGAAGGCTGAAAAAAAATTTAAATACCGCACGCTGGAAAATAATGCTTTTGGCGCGGGCGAAAAACTTGTATATGCGGTTAAATATTTCGGGGTAACAGCCGGGCACGGAATAATAGAAGTGGAGGGTATAGAGGAGTACAGAGGAAGGCAGGTATATAAGATATCAGCGGTCGCGAAAACATCGTCGTTTTTTGATAATTTTCACAGGGTCAGGGACAGAATAGAAAGTTATATGGATGTAAGCGGCCTTTTTTCCTGGAGATACAGTAAAAAACTTGAGGAAGGCTCCTACAGGGCGTTTTCCGAGATAGAATTTGACCACAAAACAGAAACCGCGGTAAAGCATACGGGCGAAACATATGATGTTCCCGCTTTTGTTCAGGATGTATTATCCGAACTTTTTTATGTCCGGACGCTGGACCTGAATGAAAAAGATGATATATATATAAATGTATGTGCGGACGACGGGAAAGCATATGAAATATGGGTGGAAAAACTGGGTTATGAAACAGTAAAAACAGACGCCGGCGAATTTGACTGTATTAAAATAAGGCCGCATCTTAAATATGAAGGCATATTCAGGCAGAAAGGCGATGTTGACATCTGGCTGACAAATGACGAACATAAAATACCCGTGCTGGTAAAAAGCGCCATAGTCATAGGAACCATAGACGCGGTTCTTCAGGAAGCCAGGATAGTCGAGCCATAAAAGAGAAAAAATATATTTGTTTGATGGTTTTAAGTCTTTGGTTTGAATTCCGCGTTCTGCAATAAGTATTTTGTATTTTGTACTGATGTGTCTGAAACTTATCTGTTGACTGTCTTGAGACTGCTTATTATAATGAGAAGGCTTGAAAATAAAGGAGAATGATAATGAAAGATTATTTTGACGCGTCAGCGCGGGAATTAAATGAAATAATAAAAGAGACCCTGGGATCAAACAGCTGCAGTCTGGCGGAATTTGCCGAAAAAACCGCGGCATGCCTGAAAAGCGGGGGGAAGATTATGCTTGCGGGAAACGGCGGCTCTGCGGCTGACGCGCAGCACATTGCCGCGGAATTCGTGGTCAGGCTTAAAGAAGACCGGCGGGCATATCCCGCGATAGCGCTTACCACCGATACTTCTGTTTTGACGGCCTGCGGAAATGACCTGTCATTTGAAATGATTTTTTCGCGGCAGATAGAGGCACTGGGAAAAGAAGAGGATATTTTTATTGCTCTGTCTACTTCGGGTAATTCTCCGAACATTCTGCTTGCCGCGGAAAAAGCCCGGGAAAAAGGGATATATACGGCGGGGATAACCGGAAAAAGCGGAGGAAAACTTAAAGAATTATGCGATATTAATATTAATATTAAATCTGAAAAGAGTATGCGGATCCAGGAAGCTTATATGTTTCTTATGCATACAGCCTGTGAACTCATAGAAAATACTCTTGCGGGCGGAGATTGATGCAGGATCATACACATTTTAAACTGAAGAAGTATATAAAAAAATTCAGGGACAAAAAAATACTTGTAATAGGCGATCTTATGGTTGATGAATATATATGGGGCGATGTCACAAGAATATCACCGGAGGCTCCGATACCGGTCATACACGTGAACCGGGAAGAAATGAAACCCGGCGGCGCGGCAAATGTGATCCTGAACCTTATTTCCCTGGGAGCGAAAGTTTATTGCGCGGGAGTGGTGGGGAACGACGCTAACGGGCGGCGGCTGAAGAAATATTTCAAAAAACACAGAATCAATTCGGATGCGGTAATTGAGGATGGAAAAAGGCCTACAACGGTAAAAACAAGAGTAATTGCGCATAACCAGCAGGTTGTAAGAATTGACAAGGAAAAGAAAATTCCTGTAAGCAGAAAAATAATAGAAAAAATGCTTGCTGTTGTGGAAAAAGAAATACATAAAGCGGACGGGATTGTCTTCTCGGATTACAATAAAGGAGTTATAACAAAAAATGTGTATAACACAGTAATGAGTATGGCGGGAGACAGAATAACCGCCGCGGATCCGAAGCCCGGAAACATGAAGATATTTTCCGGAGTGACTATTATATCCCCGAACAAAAAAGAGGCCGCGGAAGCTGCGGGTATTGAACCGGAAAAAGAATCGGATATTATAAGAGCGGGCAAAAAAATAAAAAAAGAACTCGGAGCCAAAGCTGTTCTGATAACCAGAGGCGAGGAAGGAATGTCGCTTTTTGAAGACAGAGAAATATTCCACGTGCATACCGCGGCAAAAGAGGTTTATGATGTTACAGGAGCAGGCGATACTGTCATAAGCGCCGCGGCTCTTATGCTGTGCGCGGGCGCTTCTTTCAAAGAAGCCGCTGTTGCCGCGAATATAGCCGCGGGTATATCGGTTGCTGAGATCGGCGTCCATGCCGTATCCGCGGAAGAACTCAGGAGAGCAATGAATGAACGCAAATGCGGGTAAAAAAGTATTTTTTCTGCGCAGGGAGCTTCTGCGGGAAATAAAAAAACAAAAACGCAGGGGCAAAACCATAGTTTTTACGAACGGCTGTTATGACATAATACATATCGGGCATATACGGCTCTTGAAAAAAGCCGCGAAATTGGGCGGCTTTCTTGTGGTTGCTCTGAATTCCGATTCTTCGGTGCGGAAAATAAAAGGAAAGGGAAGGCCGCTGATTCCCTGGAAAGAACGGGCGGAGCTGCTGGCTTCATTTTATTTTGTTGATGCCGTGGCTGTGTTCAATGAACCGGATCCGTATAATATAATAAAAGATATAGAGCCGGATGTTCTTGTCAAAGGCGGAGACTGGAAAATCAAAGATATAATAGGTTCTGATATTGTCCGGGCCCGCGGCGGAAAAGTAAAAAGCATAAAATATGAAAAAGGCAGATCAACCACGAACATAATAAAAAAAATACTGCGCAGCTACGGAAACAGGAAAAAAAGATGAATATAATAGGCATTATCCCCGCAAGAAGCAGGTCCAAAAGGCTTCCCGGGAAAATGCTGTTAAAGATAAAAGGCAGAACGCTTATAGAGCATGTTTACAGGAATGCGCTCAGGTCAAAACGCATAAAAAAACTATATGTCGCGACAGACAGTTCTGCCATAAGAAAAGCAATAGAAAGCGCGGGAGGCAGGGTTATAATGACGCCGGCATCCTGCGGCTCGGGCACTGAACGGGTAAAAGAAGCGGTAAAGACGCTCCGCGCGAATATAAATGACATTATAGTAAATATACAGGGAGACGAACCTCTTTTGGAGCCTGCTTTGATAGACCGTGCGGTAAATGCGCTTTTAAAGGATAAACAATATGATGCCGCGACTTTAGCCTGCCCGATAAAGGATCCCAAAGAAATAAAGGATCCGGATGTGGTGAAAGTTATAGTGGGAAGGGATTCGCAGGCTGTATATTTTTCAAGGGCGCCTGTGCCGTTTAACAGGGACGGAAAGAAAATAAACGGAGCGTATTTAAAGCATATAGGACTTTATGTTTACAGGAAAGAAGTGATAGATAAATGGAAGCGGCTGGGAAGTGTTTATGAAAATATAGAAAAACTGGAACAGCTCAGGATAATAGAAAACGGATATCGGATGAAAGTTATAACAGGGAAAAGCAGAAGTATCGGAGTGGATACGGAAAAAGACCTTAGAAAAGTGAAAAAGCTGATTACATAACGGGAAGAACCGCTTGCGGTTTTTAATATAATGAGGTGAAATGTGGAAACGAAGTATATTTTTGTAACAGGCGGTGTTGTTTCATCGCTGGGAAAAGGAATAGCGGCATCGTCCATCGGAGCGCTGCTTGAAAGCAAAGGGATCAGGCTTACGATGCAGAAACTGGATCCTTACATCAATGTTGACCCCGGGACCATGAGCCCTTTTCAGCACGGTGAAGTGTATGTCACGGAGGACGGGGCGGAAACAGACCTTGATCTTGGGCATTATGAACGCTATACATCAGCGGCGTTTACTCAGATAAACAATGTTACAACCGGAAAAATCTACAAGACAATAATAGAAAAAGAGAGAAAAGGGGATTATCTCGGAAAAACGGTCCAGGTTATTCCTCACGTTACAAATGAGATAAAAAACAGAATAAAGGTTGTGGGGGGGGGCAAAAATGTTGATGTTGTTATAGTTGAAATCGGAGGAACGGTAGGCGATATAGAGAGTCTTCCGTTTCTTGAGGCAATAAGACAGATGTCCAGGGATGTAGGGAAAGAAAACGTGCTGTTTATACATCTTACCCTTGTCCCTTATATAAGAGCCGCAAAAGAAATAAAAACAAAGCCTACGCAGCATAGTGTTGCTGAGCTGCGCTCAATCGGTATTCAGCCTGATATACTCCTGTGCAGAACAGAAAAAAAGCTTTCGCGTTCTGAGAGGGATAAGATCGCGCTTTTCTGCAATGTGGAGCCTGAAGCCGTGATACAGGCAATGGATGTATCCTCTATTTATGAAGTTCCGAAAATGTTTCATCAGCAGAATATTGACGGTTTGATCGCGGAAAAACTGGGCATAAAAAGGTCAAAAAAGACAGATCTTAAAATCTGGAACAGTATTGTAAAAAAAGTAAAATACCCCGCGAAACAGGCTGATATTGCGGTTGTCGGCAAATACATAGAGGTTCATGACGCTTATAAAAGCATAAAAGAAGCAATTATGCACGGCGGCATAGCGAATAATGCGGGCATAAATTTTATATGGGTGGATGCTGAAAACGTGGAAAAAAACGGGGCGGTGAAAGCAATAGGCGCTCCGGACGGCATACTCGTGCCCGGAGGTTTCGGAGACAGAGGTATGGAAGGAAAAATACTTGCCGCTAAATATGCCCGTGAAAAGAAAATACCATATCTGGGAATATGCCTCGGGCTGCACGCGGCAGCGGTTGAATTCGCGAGGAATGTGCTGAAGATGAAAGGCGCTCATTCCATTGAGTTTGAAAAAGATACGCCCTATCCCGTAATATCTCTTCTGGAAGAACAGAAAAGCGTTAAAAATATGGGAGGGACAATGCGTCTCGGCGCTTATCCATGCAGGCTTAAACAGGGCACGAAAATATTTAAGGCTTACAGGGAAAAGGTTATTTTTGAAAGGCATCGGCACAGGCTGGAATTCAATAATTTTTACAGAGAGCAGTTTGAGAAAAAAGGTTTTATAATGAGCGGGCTCTCGCCGGACGGAGTTCTGGTTGAGACCGTGGAGAATATAAACCACCCGTGGTTTGTGGCTGTTCAGTATCATCCGGAATTCAAGTCAAAACCGGCGTATCCGCATCCGCTTTTTAAGAATTTTATTTCCGCTTCCCTGGAAAAGAAAGGAATAAAGAAAAGAAAATGAGCGATTCGCAGAAAAGTTTTGAAGAAGAACTGCTTAAACTTATGCAGACAGAGAAATCAAACCAGGAAAAATTCAATTCCATACAGGCCCTTGCGAAAAAATACAATGTGCCCCTGGAAAAGATGCTGAAAAATATAATAATGGAATGGGTGAATAATGACAAAGAAAAGAAATTTAATACAATGCCGAAAAAAGATCAGAATAAGAGAAAACCTTGAACTAAGCAGTGCTGATTTCTTTTTTATAGGCGGCCCGTGTGTGATTGAAAACAGGCGGATGGCGTTTGAGATTGCCGGAAAACTCGCGGAAATGACAAAACGGCTCGGGGTGCCTTTTGTTTTTAAGGCGTCTTATGATAAAGCGAACAGGACATCCGGAAAAGGCTTCAGGGGGCCGGGGATGAAAAACGGGCTGGAAATACTGGCGGGAATAAAGAAAAAGTATGGTCTGCCGGTAATTACTGATGTTCATGGAGTATCTGAAGTTAAGGCCGCGGCAAAGACCGCGGATATACTTCAGATACCCGCGTTTTTGTGCCGGCAGACGGACCTGATTGCCGCGGCCGCGGCAGCCGGGAAGCCTATAAATATAAAAAAAGGGCAGTTTCTTTCTCCGTGGGAGATGCCCAACATTATTGAAAAAGCGGAAAGAACCGCGGGAAGCGCCGGGACAATGCTCACAGAAAGAGGTTTTTCTTTTGGATATAATAATCTTGTTGTTGATTTAAGGTCCATTGCGGTTATGCGGAAAACAGGATGTCCCGTAATAATAGACGCGACTCATTCTGTTCAGCGTCCGGGAGGCGCGGGGGACGCAAGCGGCGGGGACAGAGAATACGCGGAAACAATTGCTCTGGGAGCCCTGGCAGCGGGTGCTTCGGGGCTTTTTATGGAAGTTCATAACGATATAAAAAATGCCAAATCGGATAAAAGCACCCAGTATCCTCTTGAAAAGACAGAAAAATTTCTTATTAAAGCAAAAAATGTTTTTGAAGCGGCAAACAAAAAAAATGCAGAGGAAAGGAAAAAATTATGAAAGGTTATTCGGCGTATACGGACGGGGCATCGAGCGGGAATCCCGGAGATTCGGGTATAGGGATCGTGCTTTATAAGGACGGTGAATCCATTTACAGCGAGTCTAAGTATATAGGCGTAACAACAAATAATGTCGCGGAATACACCGCGGTGGTCACACTGCTTAATACCGCCGTGCAGAACGGAATAAAGGAACTGAAAATATTCACGGACAGTGAACTTTTGGTGAAGCAGATGAGCGGCGAATATAAAATTAAAAATGAAAAATTAAAAGAGCTTATAGGGCAGATAAATTCTTTTAAAGCCAAAATAAATTTCACTCTGAAGCATGTGCTCAGGGATGGAAATACTGAGGCGGATAAGCTCGCAAGGCAGGGAAGCAAAAGGGGAGCTGCCGCAAAGAAAAAGATGGAATAGCGGCAAAAACAGCCGAAAAATACGGATAAAAAGAAAAGAGGTTTAATATGCCGGTAAATACCGCTGAGATTTCAAAAATGGCGGCTGCGGATTTTGATATATGGGATATATATTCGGAGAAAAGCGCCACAACAATGATTACTTATGAAAATTCCGCACTTGACAGGGTGGTCTCGGGAATTGACCGCGGTTTTGGGATCAGAGGGGTAAAAGACTTTACAACGTCTTTTGGATTTACAAATGACGAGAAAACCCTGCCTGATGTTGTCAGTGCTGTAGCCGGAGGCAAAGGCAGGGGCGCCGGTTTTAAATACAGTGTATTAAAGCCTGAAGCTGTAAATACAGTAAAGATAATGCCCGATACCGTGGAAACAGCCGAAAAAATACGCCTGCTTTCCGGAATAAACGATAAAGCAAGATCCGTTTCCGCGCATATAAAGCAGGTAAACGCCACTTATATGGAAAAAATACAGGATGTAGAAATAATAAATGATCTGGGTTTTTTAGTGAGGGAAAAACGGGTTTATACGTCTGTTATAATGGCGGTTATAGCCGAAAAAAACGGAAGATTTGAAACCGCGCATACTGTTGTTTCCGGGTACGGAGGTTTTGAGATAGTGCAAAACGGAAGCCTTATGGAAAAAGCCGCGGAAACCGCGGGGCTCGCACACAGGCTTTTAGGCGTTGATAAAAAAATAAACGGAGAAATGACGGTTGTTATGTCATCGTCAGCCGGCGGAACAATGATACATGAGGCAGTGGGGCATTCGCTGGAAGCGGATCTGGTGCAGAAGGATATGTCAGGCTATAAAGGAAAAAAGGGGCAGCAGGCGGCATCTCCGCTTGTTACTGTGGTTGATGATGCCCTGCTTCCGAATAAAAGAGGCTCATACTCTTTTGACGATGAAGGAATGCCCGCGCAGAAAACGGTTCTCATAGAAAAAGGAATTTTAAAAAACTTTCTTTATGACAGGGCAGCGGCCCTGAAAGACGGAGTGAAAACCACTGCCGCGGGCAGGCGTGAATCCTACAGGTTTAAACCCATACCGCGGATGCGCAATACAATGATAATGCCGGGGGAAAGCAGTCCGGCTGATGTTATAAAGGACACTAAAAGCGGTATGTTTGTAAAACGAATGGGGGGCGGCCAGGTTAATACGGTTACGGGTGATTTTGTTTTTGAGGTAAAAGAAGGCTATATGATAGAGAACGGGAAAGTAACCGAACCTTTAAGGGATGCGGTGCTTATGGGAAAAGGAGAAGAGGTTCTCAATACGATTGATGCCGTGTGTGATGATCTTGGCTTTGAGGTTGGAACCTGCGGAAAAGACGGACAGGGAGTGCCCGTGTCCGATGCCCAGCCGACAATAAGAATACCTAAAATACTTATCGGCAGCAAATAATTTAAATATCCGGCCGATCCGGCCGTTAATAAACGAACATGTAACATAAAATTATTGTTTTTACGTCTGATTTGAACGATGTATTATGCGGCTGAAATGTAAAATGAATTGCAACACCTAAAACATCTGAAAATATATAGAAATATAAACTATTCCCCTCTCCCTCTACGGGAGAGGATAGAGTATGTTACAGGCGGTTTTTTGCC
>CAYTNY010000045.1:0-18696 GCA_964439215.1 uncultured Spirochaetia bacterium | reverse complement strand
GTGGAGACGGAAAAACTTGGGTTTGTGGTTTGGGGAAGAACAGTTCAAAGTTCAAGTATAAGGCTGTTCAAAGTTCAAAGGTAAAACAGATCAAAAACAAAATAATAAAACTTCAAACAGTAAGTTCCGGCTTTGTTCTCACCTTGAACTTCTCACCTTGAACTTTGAACTTTTATCCCCGCTCTCTCTTTTTCTTTACATTTCAGAAGTTTAATGTTATATTATTTTTTATCAAAGGGTTTTAAAAAAAATGAGGAGGTTTACTGTTTATGAAAAAGCTTTTTGTTTTATCTCTTGTTCTTGTTTTTGCTTTTTCCGCAATGGTTTCAGCGGCGCCGGAAAAAGACCTTATGTACTACATTGAAGGAAAGCATTTTGACTGGGTGGATGACAAAGACGCTATTATCACGACAAATGTTTCTTCTTTGCTTTGGGGCGACTTAAATGTTCATTACGAAATGAAGCAGGGCAAAGAAAACGGTCTTGCTTTTAACGGCTCGCTCAGCTGGTGGGGTTCTCCAGGCTGGTCCGGCATTGGTTTATCTGTAGGTGCGGAATACAACTGGTATTTCCAGAAGCATGCTTTAAACGGCTGGTACGCAGGGCCGCGCGCTGACGTAGGATTTAATATGTACAATTACGAAGGGACATACTTTAACTACGACACCTGGGAATACTACACAGAGACAGAAACATCAACTTCAATATTTGTGGCCGTCGGCGGACACGGCGGCTACCGCTGGATATGGGAAAACGGTCTTACTGTTGATATAAGACTCGGGCCCCTCTTTTACATCGGCGGCGGCGCCACAATAAATAGTATTTCAGCAGATTATTCCGTAGTGGGCCTCAATGCCGGAACCAGCATCGGCTACGCATTTTAATAAACATTAAATCATTATCAAAAGGGCGGGATTTATCCCGCCCTTTTCTGTTTTTTCTTTCACTCCTTTAAATCACCGGTTTTGTTTACGCCTGCCTTTGTTTAAATGAAATTTTTTCATGAAAAACTCTTTTATATTATGCTATAATATTTATCAATTTTAAAACAGCGAGGTTGATATTATGGCGATGATGAACTGCCCCAGATGCGGACGTGTCTATGATTCAGCCAAAATGGGCGCCATCTGCGCGGACTGTATGCTGCAGGAAAACAAAGATTTAAAAGAAGTAACGGACTATCTGCGCAAATTCCCGCTCGCGAGCGTAATTGAAGTAAACGAAAACACATCTGTTTCCGTGGGACAGATCATGCGTTTTGTACGCAGCGGAGCGCTGCGTATGACAGCCCCTCCCCCTGAATTCAAATGCCGCCTGTGCGGCGCGGGAATAAAAAAGGGAACACTTTGCACCGGCTGCCGCGGCAAGGTGGAGGAGCTTAACAGAAACACGGGAAAGAAACCCTGAAAAAAACTTCGTTCAGATAATATCCCGGCTAAAACCTACTGTTCTTTAACAACAGCTCCATCCTTATAAACCTTTTTGGCCTTAACAGAACCGTCTTTATTATACTCTTCCCATAATCCGTGCTTCTTTCCGTTTTTATAATCCCCTCTCTCCCGCCACTCTCCGCTTCGGTACCTGCATTTAAATGTCCCTTCCTGTACGCCCTTTTGATACATGCCTTCCTCTTTTATTTCTCCTGTTTCATAGCTGCAGAACCAGAAACCGTCCCTTTTCCCGTTTCTGTATTCATACTCTTTTTCAGGCATTCCGGATTCATAGTAGCTTTCCCACGTCCCATCTTTTCTGCCTTTTGAAAAAACACCGCTTTCTTTAAGCGCTCCGCTTTTATAAAAATACTCTGCTTTTCCGTTTCTGGCATTTTCCTTGTATTCAATCCGGGACACGAGCCTGCCCTCTTCATCATATTTTTTAACCGCGCCTTCAAGAAGTCCGTTCTGATATTCGTATTCCGCCTTTTTCTTTCCGTTTTCGCGGTACTCGGTAAATCTTCCGTTTACAGGCCCCCCTTCTTTCACGAGAACCCCGCTGTCTGTTTCATACCAGCGGGCTGTTTTAATTCCATCCTTATAAAAAATTATTTCCCCATCCGTTTTTTTAACAGTATATGAGGCACATCCGTTTATAAGCAATAACACGGACAATATGAAAAAAATATATCTGCCCGAAGCTGCTTTTATTTTTTTGCCGTGTTTTTTTTCAGTCATTTTGGATCCTCTCCCTGATATTTTTTATCTTCATTTCCAGTTTTTCCGCGTCCTTTGCCGCGCCTGCCTGCATATAAAAATCCCGCAGTCTTGAGAGATGTTTAATGTCCATGCGCAGACCCGCCTTTTTCCGGTCAATTTTCAGCATACCCATCAGCCCGGAAAACATTTCCCTGCCCCGCGAAACTGTTTCCGTTAATTCCTGCTCCGCTTTGCGGCTCTGTGATTCCGCGGCGATCTCTTTTATCATCTCCCGGGTCTGTTCATCATCTTCGGAAAAAAGCCTGAACAAAGCCGGCATAATTTCCCCTGAAACAGAAGTTTTTTTTGTAATGTATCTGTTTATTTCCAGCAGTTTAATTGCCGCGTTCTTTCTCAGTTCCGGGTCTTTTTCCCGCAGGCTCAGCATTGCCGCGGTTAGCGCTGTATCATAATCTATCCTCGCAAGCACATTAAACACAGCCGAATACTTTTCATAATCCGTTCCTTCTTTTTTCATAACGTTTATAATTTCCGGAACCGCTTTCTCCGCATTTTTAGACATCATCCCCAGAACTTCAAGCGCCATAAATTCCGCCTTCCCCTTTGCTTTTTTCAAAAACATCCGGATACGCTCCGCATCAGGCTCCCCTTTAAATTCCATACTCCATATAAGTTCAAGAATATGATTATATACATAAAAATCAGTATTTTTGTCCGCTGCCTCAAGTATGCAAGTTATTATATAAGGCCCCGCATCAAGCGCCTTAAGCGCGGCGGTTATTCTCATCTGGGTATCAGGATCTTTAACTTGCCCCAAAAGCCGCGCGGTTCTTTTCAGAATTTCTTTTTTCTCTCTTTGCGGAAGTTTTTCCCATTCCGCGCGCGCTTTCTCTGCTTCGGAAATATCCCCCGAGAAAATCCTTTTTTCAAGCGGCTGCGGGCCTTCCCGGTGCGGCCCGAAAACCGCACACGAAAAAAACAATAAAACAACACAGCCTGAAATCAAGGTTCCGGTCTTATTCCCCGGGAAAACAGCCCCAAACACATTCAATAATTAAAACCTTCCGATGAAATGCTTTATTATTTCCCTCATTATATCGGTTCCTTCCATAAACATAACACCCATTCTGTTTATGTCCGATGCGGATGGCTTCATTTTTTTCACTGCATCCACAATGCCCCCGACAGACGTTACATCCGCATTCCTGCCCGCGGCGCGCAGCAGCGGTATTACTGCATAAGAACCCGTGTCAATATCCGTCAACACCGACAGCATACGTTTTCTTTTGTCTTCATCCTTTTCCACGGCAAACATTTCTATTATTTCCATTACTGTTTTCTTTTTTTTATTCTCATCAGCCTCTGTAAATTCCGCCACAGCAGCCTGTCTTATGATTTTATTCTCCGATACAAGCCTTTTTGAAAGCGGCAGCGTTTCCAGGCCAAGCCCTTCCAAAGTAGAACAGGAAAAAAACAATCCCGCGCATACAGCCAATAAAAGCATTGATTTAACAATTCTCATTTTCCCCTCCTTATTTGTTTTCTTTCAGATGTCTCTTATACATATCCACATGAGTATTTCCTGTTTTGTTTATTTCCTCTTCTTTTTTCCTCGCCATGATATTTCTGACAACCGCTTTTCTCAGTTTGCGGTTCACAGCGTCTTTTTTTGCGTCTTCCCTTTTCTGGTCCTCTATTTTCCGCTGCATTGCCGGCGTTAATTTTACCTTTCTGTAGGATTCAACCGGGGTTTCCAGAAAAGTTTCATCTTCCTCCACGGAATCCTGTTTTGACATTTTCACGCCGTTTACTGAAACACCTTCCTCTACAGCAGTTCCCTGTTCTTCCTTATTTCCCGCAGACACGGTTACGCTCCCCCCGCAGTATCTGCAGAATTTAGAATCATCCTCTATTTTTTTTCCGCAATGGCGACAAAACAAAATATACCTCCTGTTTCCATAAAAAACATTTTTTAGGTTTAAATTTAATATACCACATTTCCAAATTCTTCAACAGCCCTTTTAAGATGTCTGTCGCCGGAATCTTCAAGTTTCATTCCTTTTTTGTAAGCTTCATAAGCGGCAAAAAGGCTTCTCATCCCTGCATATCCTCCGTCAGGATGCCCGAATACTCCGCCGCCGCACAAAAACATAAAATCCAATCCGCCTATCCTTCTTATATTAACCGGCAGTTTGCCCGCCCACATACCGCCCGATGAAACGGGAAGAGCCGGAGCTATGCTTCCCGTTTCCTCCGTGCAAACCTCAAAGCTTTCGAGAATCTCATCATCTGTTTCATATATGTATCCGTCAATTCCGCCGACCTGAAGCTGGTCGCCGCCGCACATTCTGGTTATCTTTGTAAATACGCGGGGGCTTATTCCCAGATACGGGCTGCGTATGGAAGCAACCGCAAAATCCCTGTGGCAGTGTATGGGCACCCGGGTATGTTCCGCAAGCATCTTTAATGTATTGAACCCGCCCGCCGCGACATTGAACAGA
Organism: uncultured Spirochaetia bacterium; assembly: GCA_964439215.1. Lineage (GTDB taxonomy): Bacteria > Oederibacteriota > PGYV01 > PGYV01 > CAYTNY01 > CAYTNY01. The sequence continues at coordinate 14,042 of CAYTNY010000045.1, read as the reverse complement.
ACCGCCTTTGCCCCGTTTTTAACCGCAATATCATGATTTTTAATCACTTTATCCGGATCATCCGTGACATTAAACGCATACATACAGGGCTTTCCTGTTTTCTGTTCCGCTTCTTTTAAAGCCGCACATACTGCCTTGGCCCTGTCTTCAATGCGGTTGTACAAAGGATCGCCAAGCAGCTCATCGTCTTTTATAAAATCAGCGCCCGCAAGCGCAGCCTGCCCTGCAAGGAATGCTATTTCATCCGGCGTGAGCCCGACGCAGGGTTTTGTTATCGCGCCGAATAAGGGGCGGTCATATGCTTTCGCCGCCTCCCTTGACCCGTTTATTCCGAAACCCGGCCCCGGAAAATGATTCAGAAATTCATCCGGAAATATCAGATTTTTAAGCTTCACTGCCGTAAGTTCCATCAGGTCAAAGATCTCGCCTGCGGCAGTTGTCAGGACAAGCGCAATATTAGGCCCTATATTGCCGGCCGGAAAATCAATATCAACATTGACACAATTATACGGGCCCTTATGCCTGTCCCTGGTAGGAAGGCGGCATAAATCGGTTTCACCCGTCTTTTCAATGCCCGCAACCTTTGCCGCAAAAGGCTCCATCTTTTTATCATCCTCCCCTTTCACTCTGCTCCAGGTTCCGGCTGACTGCATTTTTGCCATCAGCTCCGCCATCTTTTCAGGCTGATAAGGCGTTTCTATATAATACGAAGCTCTTATGATTCCGCTCATTTCTTCTCCTTTACTTTAAGGCCCTTCCCGGAATATATGTACATACCGGGCCCGTCCTTTACAGTGCTTATAAATTTCAGTTCTTTTGCTCCTTCGTGTTTCCCGTCAATCTCCCTGAAAGCCGCGCCCCGGGATGCAAAAAACACATGTCCTTTTGCCGCATTGAGCCTGATAACCGCATTTTCCGCAAATCCGGTATCCGGTCCGGGCGCAAAGCGTATATTGCCTTTTTCCGTTTTAAGTTCAGCTGTTTTTATTTCTGCCGCACTATCCGGTTCAAAATAAATATTTCCGCTCCCGGATACAACATTGATTTTTTCCGGGACCGTTCCTTTCCTTATTTTTATAATTCCTCTTCCTGTTTTAACATTTACGGCTCCCCGGACCCCGTCAGGCAGATAAACCTTTATAACCGCGGAAAATTCCGCAAAAAAACCTTTTTTGCCGAATTCATATTCCGCTTTTAAAAAGCCCTGCTTCCCGCACTCGCTTTTAAATGAATCCTTAAATTCGCTGCTGCCTGCGCCGAATCCATCCGCTTCTGCTTCAACCAGAATATATCCGTCATTTGACCCGGTAAAAATAATATCAGCTTCTTCTGCATTCAGGTCAAAAATATATTCTTTATCCCCCGCACATGCGCTTTTATATGACCCTTGCCCGTGATAAGGTTTTGATAGCAGGAATGCCGCGGCGGCGGCTGACAGCAGAAATAAACCCGCAGCAAAAGCAGCTGTTCTGCCTCCTTTTGACCGTTTCTCAAAAAAAGACAAAAACGACCCGGAAACGTCACGTGCAATTCTTGAGGCAAGAACCACAAATACCCCCGCCCATAAAACATCCGAGGCAAAATGCCCGCCCTGCGCCATTCTGGCCGCGCCTATCATGGTGCCGTACACTCCGCCTGCGGCCAGCATAAAAACAGCGGTTTTAGAACGTCTCCTGCCGAGAGCAAAATAAAGCGACATTAACATAAACCCCGCTGAAGCATGGCCGCTGGGAAACGAATTTCCCTCCCCGGGCCTGCCCGGAACAAGAACAGGTTTAAATTCCCTGTTCCCGCCAAGTTCCTTTACTTCCCGGGGCCTCGGCCTTCCGTAATAACTCTTAAAAACAGCGTTCACAAAAAGAATCGGCCCCAGAACAGACGCAATTATTATAATTACCGCTTTTTTTCTGTGCCCGGCAAACCCGGAACAGAAAAAAGAAAGGATAAACGCGATTACAGCGCCTATCCCCAGAAAAATTCCGGGCAGTGTACCGTATTTATAAAGAAACTTCACCGCGGGATCCGACCCCAAAACCCACCGGCCGTCCCTATAGAGCATCTTCTGAAGCTCTATATCAATATTAAAAACCCAGAACGGAACGGAAAAAACAACAGGGATCAGTATATAAAAGGAATAACTTAATATTTTTTTTCTGATCATTGTTCCTCTGAAAAACCGACATCAACCGGATTTTTTAAATCATGGTAAACAGAATCCACCTTGAAATTTTCAACTACTTTTATTTCAGCTTTGCCTGACAGTACTCTTACAGCGTGCCAGATGTTTTTGTTTATAAGAACGCTTTTATCAAGAAGAAATGCCTCTATTTTTTCGGGTTCTTTCTCCGGCGCAGCAAGTATTACAGAAACACCCGAAACAGGCTCAAATGTTTCAAAAGACCCGGGATGAGCCTCAAGGCTTTTCACTTTATCCGGGCCCAGTATCACATAACCGATTCTCCATCCTTTTGCGTTTTCATCCCCGCACAGCACCGTAAAAACATCCGACTTATCCTCAGGCTCAAGAATTCCGCCGTACGGCCTGAAGTTTTCATGTGTAAGCTGTTTTATTTTTATCATAAAAGCTCCTCCTTATTTCTTTTTCGGCCCTACAACCGCCAGTGTGTAATTTTTTATGTCTATATATTTTTTTATTACTGCCGCAACATCATCCTGCGCAACTTTTTTGATATCTCCGGGGAAACTGTCCACTTTGCCCGCTCCAAGGCCAAATAATTCATAATTCAGGTATGCATCCGCCTGCGCTCCATAATCCTGAAAACCTATCTTATACATTCCGTTTATATATGCCTTTGCGGTCCGCACTTCTTTTTTCTCAACTCCGTTTTTCTTAATGTCCCGGAGTACGTTAAGGATCTCATCAATCAGTTTTTCTTCGTTTTCAGGAGCAGTTGCTCCGTATATCCTGAAAGCCCCGCGTTCCATTGTCCTGTCAAATGAAGAATATATGCTGTAGCATAAATTTCTTTTTTCTCTTATTTCGGTAAAAAGCCTTGAATCCATCCCCCCGCTTAATATTGTATTAAGCACTCTGAATGCGGTATAATCGCTGCTTCTCATGGACGGCCCCGGGAACCCCAGCATCACATGCACCTGTTCTTTTTCTGTCTCCTCCCGCCTGTATTTTTTTGCTCTGGTTATTTTAACGGGCATGTGGAAATTCTGCTCTCTGCCCTTTTTCCATTTTCCAAAATGTTCATTTAAGATATTTTTCACCTTTTCAAGCTCTATGTTCCCCACAACCGATATCATCATATTGGCGGGATCCACATAGGTCCTGTGGTGCTGCCTGAGCACTCTGGACGGAATACGGTTGACTGTCGCCTCTTCGCCGGTCACGGGGAAGCCATAATGGTGCCATTCAAACAGAAGCTCGTTGAATAATTTTGAGACATGAGAAGCCGGATTGTCCTTTCTTCTTTTTATTCTGTTCTTTATATCCGTTTTTTCTTTTCTTATTTCCGACAGTTTAAGCGCCGGTTCCCGTATTATCTCCGACAAAAGCCCGGCCGCCGGGCTGAAATTATTTCTGAGAACCTCAATATCCCATCCATAAAAATCTTTTTTTATATCGCTGTCTATAACCGCTCCCAGTTCATCAATTTTTTCCGCAACTTCTTCGGCATCCATACTGCGCGTTCCTTTCATCATGGTTTCAACCATAAGGTTCGTTATCCCTTTATAGTATCCTGAATTAACTCCTTCGTAGGCCATTCCGCCTTTAAATATAAAATTCGCGGCAACAATATCTGTATCGTCCACTTTCTTGTAAATCAGCGGAATACCGTTCGCAAGAGCTGTTACGGACACACCTTCCGGAGAACCTTTGATTTTTTCTCCCCCGACCGCCGCCAGTTCTTTTATATGCTCTGTTTTTTTATACTTCTCAAATTCTTTTTCCGCACTCTCCGGATAATAAACACACACGGTTAAATTATCCGTATGTATATATTTTTCCAAAACCGCTTCAAGATCCTGATCAATAACTCTTTTAAGCGCCTCAAAATATTCCCGGTACAGCCTGTAGTCTCCCAGAGTTTCATAATGGCCTAGGTTCATGGCGGCGTTTTCAACTTTCATTTTTTCTTTTTCTTCCTCTCTTACAATGTCCGCTTTTACTCTCTGTATCTCCGCGGGCTGTATTCCGTCTCTTTTGAGCCTCTCGGCCTCTTCAAATATTGTTTTTATTGTTTTTCCGAATTTATTTTTTCTTACCGCTCCGTTTATCATAAAAACCCCGCCGAACTTTCCCGAAAATATGTCCGCGCTTACATCATCCACAAGCTGGTCTTCTTCCTTAACTCTCTTATACAGCACAGAGCTTTCTGTCCCTCCCAGAACTCTGGCCAGCACCTCAAGTTTGGGTATATCTTCGGATAAAGCATCCGGTATCCTGAAACCAACAGCAAAATATCTGCTGTGAATATTTCCGCTGAACTTCCCGAACTTAATGCCTCTTGTGAAAATTTCATTTTCATCTCCGGGTACGGCAATGTCAACCGCTCTGCCCTTCTTCGGTATTTTTCCAAATGTTTCTTTGATCTTCGCATATACCTTCTCCGCATCCACATCTCCGGATACAACAACAACAAGATTCTGAGGAAGATAATATTTTTTCCAGAAATTCATTATCTGCGGCCGTGTATATCTTTTTATCAGGTGTTCATAACCGATAATAGGATGGGAATACTTTTCGTCAAACGCCAGTTTCATAAAATTCTGCCATAGCATGTTGTAAGGACTGTCTTTTCCTCTGTGCAGCTCCGTAAGTATTACCTCTCTTTCTTTTTCCAGCTCTTCTTTATCAAAAACCGAGGCCGTAAGCGCATCATACTGTATTTCAATCGCTTTAAGAATGTTTTCCGACGGCATTACTATAATATAATTTGTAGCGTCATAGGACGTAAAAGCATTATTATATCCGCCCATTTCTTTTATTTCTTTGTCTATTATCCCCAGTCCTCTTTTTTCGGTCCCCTTAAAAAGCATATGTTCTATGAAATGCATCATGCCTTTTTCATTTTCATCTTCAAATACAGATCCGGCTTTCAGCCAGAAATTCACGGCCGCAACAGGAACCGTTCTGTTTTCCTCAATTATCACCGTCAATCCGTTATCCAGAACCTTTTTAAAAACACCGTCTCCGGCCATCACCGCACCTCTCATGATTATTAGCATTACATATACAAACAGCATTAATTTCAATCTCATAAAACCACCTGCTTTTTTTACATTATTTCCGCGGCAATTACTTCAGCGCCGCTGTGCAGTTCTATTTTATAATTTCTTATCCCGTAGGGGACAAACATTATTTCACCTTTTTTAAAAGAAGTCTTTTTCCATTTTTCTGTTTTTATATTTCCCTTTCCTTTTATGGCGGCTATAATGCAGGGGTTTTTATCCGCGCATTCATATGATGCCTTTTTTTCTGCGGCAAGACGGATACATTCAAAGTATTCATTTGAAATCATTTTGCTTTTCATAACACCTTCATTTAGCTGTTTGTTTTTCAGCCTTATTTTTCCCGCTTTCTTAAGATTTTTCAGAACATCAAGCCCTTCCTCTATGTGAAGCTGCCTGTTTGTTTCCAGGTTTATCCGGCCCCAGTCGTAAAGCCTGAAAGTTATGTCCGAATTCTGCTGTATTTCCAGAAGCATATTCCCCGGCCCGAGTGCATGCAGCGTCCCCGCTGGTATGTAATATACTTCTCCCGGTTTTGTCCTGTATTTTTTCATTGCATGCTGCAGAGTATTCTTTTTTATCTTTTCTCTTATCTGTTTCCTGCTTATTTTATCCTTAAATCCCATTAATACGTATGAGTCCGCTTCTGACGACATTATATACCACATTTCCGTTTTCCCGGTTCCCGCATGAAACTGTTTTGCCGTTGAATCATCAGGATGCACCTGAACCGAAAGTTTGTCGGAAGCATACATAAATTTCACCAGAATCGGAAATATCCCGCGGTATTTCACCGCAAGCTTTCTTCCCAGCATTGCAGTCGCATGTTTTTTCATCACATCGCGCAGAAAAGACCCTTTAAGCCTGCCGTTTGATATTATTGAATTATTTTCAGGCTGATCGGCAAAAAACCATGCCTCTCCTATATCGCTTCCCTTTATGCCGGGGAGCTCGTTCAGTTTTCCGCCGCCCCATATCTTCTGCTTTAATATCGGCTTTACTTTCATTACATAAAGACCCGCCATTTCGCCTCCGTTATTTCAGTATTTGACTTTTATATAAGATCCCGGATAATAATGGTAAAGTATTTCTCTGTATCCCTTACCGCTTTCCGCCATTCCTTTTACGCCCCTCTGGCACATGCCCACAGCATGCCCCCAGCCCGCTCCGTAAATATAAATATCTTTTATATACCCGTCTTTATCTTTTCTGTATTCCCATTTTATCACATTGTTCCTTATTTTACCCAGAGCATTTCTTATCGGATCAAACCGCACCCTTGCGCTCCCGTCAGATCCTTTTATCTCTATCATTGCCGCAGCCCCGCCTTTCGCCCTTCTTACGGGCTCTATGCTTTTAATCTTTCCTATATCATATCTCTGGTTTATATAATATTTCAGGTCCCGCGCATTGAGATATCTTATCCATCTGAACGAAGTTTCACCGCGGCCTTTTATACGGCAGTATGTTTCGGGGAAGGTCCGCACCCATTCTTCAAGAACAAAAGGCGAAAACGGGGCCGCCGGCGCTTTTCCTTTTCCGTCAAAAACCCCTTTCAGGCTTTTAATGGGCGCCGAGCCCCATACTTCAGACGCATCCTGAGTAAAACCGCCGCAGGAATGCGAAAAAAAAGTACTTAAAAGCCTGTCATTTGAACCGTAAAGCACCGCGCCCCTTGTATCATCAACTGCTTTTGATGTGTTCGGGTGCTCTCCTAAAAGTCCTTTATATACCGCGCAATGCTGTGTGGCGCAGACATCAAAATAATCTTTTTCATGCCTGTTCAAGTGTTTAAAGGCATATGTCCTGGCAGCCACTGCCTGCGTCCTTAAAGCTTCAACGGGCCAGTAAGCGGGAATCTCAGCGGGAATAACTCCATACAGATATTCTTCCATATTCAGATTATTTACAAGAGTTAATTTCATTCTATTGATCAGCACCGTAAAATCCCCTCTGTATGAAGTATCCTCTTTCCCTGCCCAGAAAAAACCCTGTCCGTATTTTATATCATACACCGCTGTCGTAGATTTCGGATTATGTTTTTTTATTTCAACACGGTCCTTGAAATAATATTTTTCATCTCCGTCGCTGAAAAAACCGCGCCCGCCTACCGCTTCTATTGTATATTCCCTGAATTTCACGCCTTTAATTATAACGCCGCCGTTCCTGTTAAGAACATCAAATCCGCTGCCGCATTTAAAATATATTCTGTTCTCGCCTCTTTTCAGCCCTACCCGAATAACGGGTATTTCCTCCGCCAGGGCAGCGGGCTCTATTTCCGGCGGCAGGTATGAATATCTTTTCTGTTTTTTTTCTTCCTCCAGAGCGTCTATCTTCACTTTTACTTCCGGTATCAGTTTCGCAAATTCTTTCTTTTTTTCTTTTGCTTCTTTATCGCGGGGAAAAACATCCGCTGTTTTTTCCCAGTATTCATAAGCTTTCAGAAACTTCTCTTTTTTTTCATAAATAACAGCCATGCGCCTGTTAACTTCGCTGTATGTCCGGTCTTTCCGCAGAGTGAGTTCGTAATACTCCAGCGCCGAATCATAATCTTTTATTTTTTCATAAAGCTCCGCAAGTTTGAGATAGGCAATGACTTTATAAGGGTCCTGTTTTATTGATTCTTTTAGTTTTTCTTCAGCTTCATCATATTTTTTCATTTCCGTCAGGATCACGCCCCACCAGTAAAAAACCTCCCAGTTCACCCTTCCCCTGCGGTTAAGATATTTCAGTTCCTCTTCCGCATAATTAAGCGCGCCCAAAAAATAATACATCTTGGCCAGTTCAAAGTGTGCTCTGATCTCACTTCCGTTCAAAGCAGTTATTCTTCTGTAACTTTCAAAAGCTTTGCGGTTTTCCCCGAACTCTTTATACACTGAAGCAAGATCATATAAAAGTTTCTTGTTTTCAGCGTCTTCTTCAGCCGCTTTTTCATATGCCGCGGCAGCTTTTGCGGTGTCCTCATAATAAACGCCAACAGGTCCAAGGGCCCCCGCCGAAACAGCTGCAAGAAAAAACAAAAGAGCAATCGCACCCGTCCTCATAAAGTGAATTTTTCCCCCAGATATATTTCCCTTGCTTTCCTGTCTTTTATAAGCTGCTGGGCAGTCCCCTGAAGCAGTATTTCGCCGTTATAAAGCACATATGCCCTGTCGGTTATTGACAGCGTTTCTCTTACATTATGGTCCGTTATCAAAACACCTATTCCTTTTTTTTTCAGTTCTCTTATAATGTTCTGAATGTCAAAAACAGCGATCGGATCTATTCCCACAAAGGGCTCGTCCAAGAGTATGAATTTCGGCGAAAGCACCAGTGATCGGGCGATTTCCACCCGCCGCCTTTCACCGCCGGAAAGTGTATATGCCTTCTGTTTCGCGAGATGGGCCACTTTAAACTCCTCTAAAAGGCTCTCAAGTTTATTGTTTTTCTCGGTTTCCGGGAACGATGTAAATTCAAGCACTGATTTGATATTTTCTTCCACAGTAAGCCTTCTGAAGATCGAAGGTTCCTGGGAAAGATACGATATCCCTTTAAGCGCCCTTTTATACATGGGAAGCCTTGTTATGCTTGTCTCCCGGGATTCCTCTTCCAGTATGACATCCCCCGCATCCGGCTGTATAATACCCAGAACCATATAAAAAGTCGTAGTCTTTCCCGCTCCATTGGGGCCGAGCAGGCCTACGATCTCGCCTCGGTTAACTTCTATATTCACATCATTTACAACCCTTTTTTTATGGTACCGCTTTACCAAATGGGTTGTTTTCAGCCTGCTTTTAAGGCTGTTTTCCGGTACTTTCCGTTTCGGCATCAGAATACTCCTTTTTTATGTCTTTAAAACCGGAATAAAACAGTTTTGACCATATATCGCCCGAAAGCATCATTCTTTTTTTCTTTACGTCAACTCTTGCGTATTCAGAAAAAAACAGATTTTCTTTTTTTCTGAATACCGGCCTTCCAAATACGGAAAGCATCCCTGTTTTTTCATTGTATAATACTTCCTCGGAAAATACCACAATATCTTCAAAGTAAACCGCTACGTTGTTTTCTCTTTTTAACGCCCTTATATCTCCCTTTTTTACGTCAAAAATTATCTGATCCGCCTTCATTGTCAGGGTATTTCCGTCTTCCGCGGTTTTTACCGCAACCACATCACCGCCCGCGGAAACCATATCCATACCATCCGTATATTCCATTATTCCGCAGTAAATAACAACCCGGTGTTCATCATAAAACGCCGTCACATTTCCCGTGGCAACCGCGTTTTCTTTATAATCCCGGCTTCTGAGTCTGTCCGCTTTTACGGTTATATCCTCGGAATAAACAGTTACATCACCCATAAAATCCGCAATTCCGGTATCTCTGTTGTATTTAAGATTTTCAGAACGTATTTTAAGGCTGCCGGAAGGTTCCCGGCTCTTATCCGCATTATCTCTTCCTGTCTTTAAGGAATAGCGCTTTCTTTCCCGCGCTTCATCCGCATCAGAATAATTTAAGATCTCTTTTATCTCGGATTCATCCAGAATATCCGCTCCCGGCCGCGGCCCTGCAGTACCTGTCAGACGCTTAAACTGTGCATCGCCGCTGTGATCCTTTTTCATATCAGAACTGAATTCTTCAAGTTTGTTCAGGTTTTCAAAATACATTTTTTCATATTTCGAATCATCTATGGTGCGGCACCCCGCAAAAAAGACAATAACAGCTGCAGAAAAAAACAGCTTTCTCATTCATTCACCTTCTTTTTCTTTCTCCTTTATTCGTTCCGCTATCATTTCCACATTCTTGTTGATCTCAAAGTTTCTCATACCCGGATCCGACTCAAAGCCCGCTCCCTCAAGTTTTGCGCCGTCTTTAATGATTGTGACTTTTTCATCGGTGAAAATACGGCGTTCCTTATCATCCCAATAAAGCTTCTCTGTTCTTAAAACCGCGCCGTCATCAGAAACACCGTAAACATCCCCTTCAATTTCCATGAAATTATTTTCCATATATATAACGGCTTTATTTCCTTTCAGAAAGATTCCGCCGCTTTCCCCGCCGCTCATTTCAATTTCAACATTCTGTGCGTAAGCTTTCCCTTTTAATTCAAACACCTGCGCCGCACTCGCGTTCACGGACCATACAATTCTTCCCGATTCCGTTGATTCCAGGACAAAACCTTCTATTACATAATTCGGCATATCTCCGGCCTTGTCGCTCACCGGAAGCCTGGGGCGGGCCTCTTCCTGCGCGCCGCAGGCCGCAAAAACCGAAACCGCCGCAAGAACCGCCGTATAAAGTATTTTTTTCATTCTTCTGCCTTTTTTTTTCCGGTATTTTTATTCTTTTCATACCTGAATTCTTCTGTCATTCTAAACCGTCTGTGCAGCCATACCCATTGTTCAGGATGCTCCCGGATGGCATCTGATAATATCTTATTATAAAGCTCCGCGGTCTGCTCTATCGTTTTATCGCTTATATCAAAAGGTCCATTTGCTTTAATACCGTAATAACCGTCCCCGCGTCTGTATGCGTATATAACCATAACAGGCAGTTTTAGTTTTTTAGCGAGCACCGCGGGGCCCGCGGGGGTCTTTGCCGGCTTATCCAGAAACGGAACATAAACGCTGTCCACAGAAGTGTCCTGATCCGCAAGTATGCCCAGAACCATATCTTTTTTAAGGCCTTCTATCATTGTTTTCGTAACCGCGGACCTGTCAAATATCTTAACTCCATTCTTTCTGCGCGTTGCGTTTATTATTCTGTCAAGCCTTTCGTCAAATATTTTCTTTGCTATGCCGCCTATGTTAAATCCGGCATGTGATAAATATATTGACTGTATCTCCCAGTTGCTCATATGCGCCGTCACCGCGATTACGCCTTTGCCGCGCGAAACCGCCTCTTTCAGGGGTTCAAGCCCCTGTGTTTCCTTAACCAGCGAAGCTATCCTTCCCGGGCTCCAGTGCGAGAACTTCATAAACTCAAAAGCTCCGATCCCGTAGTTTCTGAAATTTTCAAGCGCAAGGCGTTTTTTTTCTCTGTATGTTTTTGCTTCTCCGTAAACAATATCAAGATTCATAAAAAGTATTTCCCGCTGGCGCGCCAGCAGATAATATCCGGTTTTCGCTATTGCGCCGAACAAAACCGCGCCTGCTCTGTGAGGTATAAAAAAAACAACAAAACGCACCGTCTGAAAAAAAATTATAAGGAAGGTGTTTCTGATATATTTCAGCCTTTTATTCTTCATTTCCCAGATACCTTTTTACCGCATCGGTCCACAGTTTTTGTTTTTTCAGCACCATTTCTATAACTTCCCTGACACAGCCTCCGCCGCCGCCTGTTTCGCACACATAATCCGCGGTCTCTTTCGCCTCGCGGACAGCGTCTTTCGGAGCAGAAGAAAAACCGCAGGTCTGCATTGCCGGGATATCAATTATTTCATCTCCTATAAAACATATTTCACTGTCTTTTAACCCTGTTTTTTTCTTTATATCCTCATATGCGTCTGTTTTACGGGCGGCCCCCTGATATACCATATCTATTTTCAGTTCTTTTGCTCTTACATCTATGACTTTTGAATATCTGCCGCTTATTATCGCGAATTTAAAACCTGCTTTTCGCGCTATTGATATTCCGCCTCCGTCTTTTACATTGAATTTTTTATATTCTTCCCCGTTGGACCCTATGATTATGCCTCCGTCAGTAAGCACTCCGTCCACATCAAGAATAAAAAGTTTTATTTTTAAGATATTATCAGGTGCCTGCCCCATCATCTAAACCACTCCGGCCCTGAGAATATCGTGCAGATGAACAATTCCTTTGAGTTTTTTGTCTTTGTCCGGAACCAGCAGAACTGTTATTGATCTTTTCTCCATAAGCGCCAGAGCGCCCGCGGCCAGTTCCTCTTCATTTATTGTTGACGGCGCCGCAGTCATGATATCCGCCATTTTCTTTTCAAAAGGGGCGCTCTCTTTTTCCATAAGCCGCCTTAAATCACCGTCCGTAAATATGCCTTTGATTTTTCCGCCTTTATCCGTTACCGCCGTGCACCCGAATCTTTTTTTCGTAATCTCCCATAAAGCATCTTTCAGCAGCGTCTCCTCAAATGCCGCGGGCACATGTTCGCCTGTATGCATGAGGTCTTTTACTTTTAAGATAAGTTTTTTTCCCAGGGCCCCGCCGGGATGAAGCATCGCAAAATCCTCTTTTTTGAACTTCCTTGATTTCAAAAGGGCGACCGCCAGAGCATCACCCAGCGCAAGCTGCACCGTCGTGGATGCCGTAGGCGCAAGATTCATGGGACAGGCTTCTTCAGAAACAGATGAATCAAGAACACAGTCAGCGGCCCTGGCAAGCGATGAGTCCGGTTTTCCGGTTATTGCCGCAACAGGCACAGACATCCTTTTTATCGCGGGCATCATACGTATTATTTCTTCTGTCTCGCCGCTCTGAGACAGCATAAGCACCGCGTCATTTTTCATGATCAGCCCTATGTCTCCATGAACAGCCTCCACCGGATGTATAAAGACCGACGGAGTCCCCGTAGAAGAAAGGGTCGCGCATATTTTCTGTCCTATAAGCCCGGACTTCCCTATCCCCGCAACAACAACTTTGCCCCTGCACTTTCTAAAAAGCACAACAGCCTTTAAAAAACCGCTGTCTATTTTCTCTTTTGCCTTTATGATCGCGTCAGCTTCTATCTGAAGTACTTTTTTTATTTCATCCTGTATATTCATTCCGCCGCCGCGTCCTCCTCAACATACCATATCCTCGCGCAGCTGTCGCATGTCCATATTTTCTTGTTTTTTCTCACCTCTATTACAGCCTGCGCCCTTACCGCCATTTTACATCCCGTGCATACCCCTTCTCCGTTCTTTTCAACTTTAAGCCTGGCAACGGCGACATCTCTTTTATTTTTTCTTATCATTTCATATCTGTCATACCAGCTTTTGTCAACCCCGGGTATTAAACCTGTTCTTTCTTCCAGAAGTTTATTTATTTCCGCATCTTTTTTTTCAGACTCTGCCTGCAGTTCTTTTATAAGACCCTGTATTTCCTGTTCCTGAAACTTCATTGTTTTTTCCTGCTCTTTTATCCAGGAAAAAAATTCTTCTTCTTCCTCCATAAACACAATAGCTTTTTCTTCAAGTTTCTTTATATCATGCCTCATCCGCTCCATTTCATCCTGCAGCGCCTTGTATGCTTCATTTGTGGTTATCTGAGAACTCTGAGCATCCTTTTTGGTGATTTCATCCTCTTTCGTTTTTATATCCGTATCCACCTCTTTTTTTCTCTTTCTCGTTTCGGTAAGTTTGTTTTTTTTATCCTCAAACTCATTTTTCATTACATTTATAATATCTTCTTTTTCTCCGATCGTATCAGCAATACTTTCTTTTTCTTTCTGCAGCCCGAGTATTTTCGAATCGATCTTTTGTATTTCCCAAAGCTGCTTTAAAATTTCACCTTCATTCATAAACCGTTCCTCCTTAATATATGGTGGTCCTTTACCGGAAACATCTGTGATATTTTATCACTTTTCGGAATTTAGTCAACAGAGGGGTTGGAGGGGGATGCTGTTCAAAATCCAAGGATAAGGCAGTTCAAAGTTCAAAGTGCAGAGAACTGACATTGGTTTGCGGGGCCGGCGTCAAAAACCAAATCCCCCTGTATCCCCCTTTATTAAAGAGGGTGAAAAACTACCAAACCGAAGAGCTTTGAGCTTTGAGCTTTGAGCTTTGAGCTTTGAGCTTTGGGCTTTGAGCTTTGAGCTTTGAGCTTTGAGCTTTGAGCTTTGAGCTTTGAGCTTTGGGCTTTGGGCTTTGGGCTTTGGGCTTTGGGCTTTGGGCTTTGGGCTTTGGGCTTTG
>CAYTNY010000044.1:0-18931 GCA_964439215.1 uncultured Spirochaetia bacterium | reverse complement strand
GACTTGACCAGGATCCTTCTTCTGTGGCGGCGCGCACGTCGGAAGGCTGGGAAAATTATAATAATGAAAGAGCGGATACTAATCATGCATTTGTTATAACCGCGGCTAAGGTTTTATTTAAAGGGCAGCTTGGTTATGAAAGGGTTAAAGTGAAAGATTTAAAGGAATACCCGACAAGAATACCTAATCCGCTTGAAACGCCAACACCGACGCCATCAGCCACTCCGGCGGCATCTCCGGAAACTATTGAGGTGAATGTTGATGATTTCATAAAGGGTGTTATGTACGGGGTTACAGGCGGGGCATTTACGGGGACAAATGATAAAGAAGGGTTAAAGGCAATAGGCATAGCCGCGTATACATTGCTTTTGAATGAAACTCATACAAATATTGAAAAAACCAATGATATTTTCGTAAATGGGTATCCCGCGGGTCAGAAATATTATATTCCATATAAAGACATATCCGACGCTCCTGACCCCGTAAAGACCGCGATAAATAACGCTCTTAATGATATATGGGAATCATATGACGCATCCGTGGACGGAAACGAGGTCACTCATCACTCCGGCGACGTTTACAGTCCGCCGGATATTGAAACAGTGGAAAAAAATTATGACGGTTCAACGGTTATTCTCCCAAAAATAAAAACACTCGTATTTCCGTATGTTAAGGGAAGAGGAAGCCGGAATATAGTTCACAGCGCGCAGGACGCGTTTGATGAGTATATGCCTTATCTTAACACCACGATAGTTGAGGAGGAAATAAGCGGTGTTGCTCCGCCGGATACTCTGATAAGCGGAGGCGGTGTAGGTATGAGCGCATGGGCAGCCATAAAAAAGAGCAGAAACAACTGGAAAGCAATGAGAATACTTGAGCATTTTTATCATAAATCGCCGGTGTACCTGGAAAAATTTATTGTAAGACAGGAAGGCGCGGTTAAATATGAAGTGGAATGGACATGGCCGTATAAAACAGATGATAATATGGTTATGAGATACAAAGAGACCCGGATTTCAAGAGGCATTGACTCTAATTTGCTGGCAAATTTTGAATTATATTTCTCGGGAGAGATAAATAAGTGGGATCCTCGGGGTAAACTTATCCTGAAAAACACACAATACGATGATAAAGCAATAGAACTCCTGCTGGCTATTTTTAATATACAGAAAGAAGAAAAATATCCAGCGGTGCTTTCTTTTAGTCTTCCGGCGGTAAGGCAGGATATTTTGCCGGGAATAAATGAGATTCTCGGAGATACAAGTGAAAACCACTCCGAGACAATAATAGCGGCTGTTCAGTGTTATACAGAAGGGATGCCGCCTAACCCAATAGACGAAAACCCGGAAACCGTTGCTCAATATTTCAGCGATGATGAAAAAACAGGATATGAGCGCGGTTTGCTTAATTCAGATGAGTCCAATGCTTTCAGTATAATGGTATCAAAGGACAGGGATCCTGAAAAACAGGGAATTGATTATAAAAATGAAGACGGAGAGCCGGCGCAGGCAAGTTCAGGAAGCAATGTAGGTTTTAGTCTGCCAAAACTGGAATGGGATTTTGACATAGATTTTTCTATACAGCTGGCGAAGATGAATATCAATCTTGGACATGTGGATTTATTTGGTTTGTTAAAAGGAATTGACGCCAATCTTAATTTTGATTGTGTGGAAGGAGACGAAAACAAAATAGCCGATATGCAGGATGTAGATTTTAACTCTGATGCGGATGAATTAAAAGCCGCAATAAATACCAGAAAGACGTTAAGAGAATTTTTTAATAAAAAAGACGTGAAGATTCACGGGGAGCCTATAATAAAGGCTTTTCCATGTATAGACTGGGATTTGGAAATCGGGCAGTTGTTTAGAATTCCTTCATTCAATATAGGTTTTAATCTGGATTTTATTGATGATATTGATTTTTCTGAATGGATGCCCCGATTTGATTTGACAGGATGTTTGTGGGATTTAAATATGGATAATTTTGCTATTACTTTCTTTCCTGATTCTTTGCAGGGTTTTGAGCCGTGGAGCTGGGTGGGCGGACTTTTTGACAACAGTCTTAACTTTAGAGGGATAAAAGCCCCTCAAATAAATATGCCGCCTATGGATGTAAACCTTCCTTTTGATGATTGGGTGGGACAGATGCTTGATACAAGTATTTGCGAACCTGCCGGCGGCACGACAAAGGGTGTTTTAGGATTAATAGATGAGCAGTTGAAAAACAGCAAAACAAGTCCGGAACAAAAAACAAAGAACAAAACTGTAGCGTATGGCGACGGGGCAAATGCGCTTCTTGACGCTATAACAGAAGATTTTACCGGAAACACGGTTAACCAGCGTGTTATACAGGATTTAGTTTCGGTGAGTCTTGCCGGCGCATTTTTGGGGACGGAAGGCTTGGACAAGGATGCCATGGCAAAGCTTATTGAACTGAATAAAACAGCGCAGAATATAGGTACAGGTATGTCTTTACTCGGTTCTCTTCAAATGGCCAACAACCCTGCTTTTGCCCAGTATCTCTTACAGGGCGCGCTCGGTTATATGAAAACGTGGGCAGAAGGATTATTAAAAGCATGGGCGTTTCAGGGGCTGGATGAGTTTATAAAAGAAAATCTCAGCGAAACTGTTGATAATAATAAAGAGTTTTTAAAAGACCTTACCGGCCGGCTGCCGGGCGGAGTGTCTTTTCCGGGCTATGGCGGCAATGAACTTAAAATAGATGAAATAGCCGGAATGATAAATAGCGAAGAATGGTTTAATAATGCGTTTGGATGTGAACAAACGCCGGACGTTCCAGTGTGGGATTTAAGCAGTCTTGAATGGGAAGACCTTATGACCATAGCCGGCAAGGTAGCCGAGTATATAGAAAAATATGAAGGGGCTAAAAATGATCTTATGGAAGGCTCGGAATGGCTTGAAAGTTTTTCAAACAAAAGTTTTGATCGGATAAAAACAAACCTTGAAAAAATCCAAAGCCTGAAAATAAAGGCGGCTGAAGGAAGCAGTGAAGCGCCGCTTACCGTAAATGAAGGAGCGGTAAAGCTTCTTGCGGAAGTGCTTTCCCTGCTTCAGTTTGTTCCTGAGCCGATTACAAACGGAATAACCAGCATAGGCCCCATACTTATAAGTATATTCAATACAGAGGACGGAAATTATTTGCATACTCTCGGAAATCAGCTTGGCGACGACAATCCTTTTATCCAGGATCTTAAAAACAATCTTAAGCAAAAAGCAAAAGGCGAGGCAAAAAAGGCTCTTGAAAATATTACAAAAAACATAAAACCTGAAGAACTGCCAGGTATAAATCTGCTTGCTCAATTTGGTATAGAAATTCCGACACTTGATTTTATGCCGTTTATAGGCGAGGCAATTGACCAGATGGTGAACAGTCTGAGTTTCGGCAAAGGGCTGCAGATGGATGCCGCCGGGATTTTGGAGGATATAAATGAGCCGGGGGAAATAGGGATATTCTTTCCTTTTAAAAACGATCCGGCCCTGTCATATCCGAATTATAACGGGTGGATAAAGGGCGTCTCCACGGATAAGACGATTTTAAAAGTTGGGGGCTGGGCTTCGGATTTTCTGCCTCAGTTTGTACAGGTTTATGCCCAAGCAGACAATGGTCCGGTTGTAACAACTACTTTGAATATTGATACAACCTTGATGACAACCGCTGACGGGACAAAAGGAAAAGCAGACTGGTGGCTGGATATACCCATTCCGCATGGAGGCAAAAATACGGTGAAAATATGGACAATAAACGCGGGCGGACACAGGGTGGAAACCTCGTTTATTGCATATCTTGTAGGGACGAGTTTTCCTCAGCAGGATACACGCGCAATTCCGGTTTGTTCGTATGTTATGCGTGAATATGAAGGGCTGTTATTCGGCAGCAAACTTATGCAGGAAAAAGGCGGCACATTGAGTTTTCTTGAGGCGGAAAAAGGAAAACAGCCGGTCAGTGATATTATAAGAGGGATAAAACAAGGCAATAAAATTGAACTTTTGTATCCGGATGATACAGTAAACCCTGATATAGAGCTTGTGACAGCTTATCCTGCTGAAAACGGAAGATTTTTGGTGCTTGGTGATCAGAAGAATGTGCCGGGTGAAACAACGGAATATTCCGGGGGGCCTAATCTGACGCCGAATAATTCTTTTAGAGTAAGGCTGAAAAACAAGTATACAGGAAAATCTTTTGTCAATATGATTGGCAATGCAGACGCGCTTGGTTTTGAAAAGTACAGCTTGGAATATCAAAAAGGAAATATAATACACTGGCCGAGATTAAGAAATATATTCCCGTGTTATCCGAATGTTTTGGAATGCATCCCGGAAGGATGCACGGTCCCTCAGGAACTGCTGGAAAATGTCCGGGACTGGACAAATGAGACAGTAAAAGATTTTCCTGCGGAGTGTTTGGGAGATTACGCGGGAGCCGCGATGAATGCGCATTTTAAAGAGATTAAAACCTCAAATGAAAGAGTTGCCGGACCGCTTTTCCGGTTTATTCATCCGTGGAATGTATGGGCAAAAAAGCTTACGGGCGGATACACTATAAGGACGCTTATTTCCGATAAAAATCTGAATTATACGGACAAGGAGTTTGACAGGGCGTATTTCACCATTGGAACGCCCATAGACCCGGTGGAAGAGGAAGGCATAAAGACGATTGTTGCCGGGCCTTATAAAAAATTTGAACTTCTTGTTCCGAACAATCTTGTATCTGAAACACGGTACGCGAATGTTTACACGGAGAATACCGCCCTTGTACCGACGCTTCCCAATAATAATTATGAGGCAGTAACATCTAAATTTGGCATATATCCCGGCCTTACTGAAAATGAACTGAATCTGTCTCAGGCATCCGCGGCGCCGGCACTGAAGATAACAATAAGATATACAGAGGATGACCTTCAAATATCCGGGTTTGATAATATATTTGAACTGAGTGAAGCGTCTGATGCGGCAGAATACGAAAGAATGGCTGAAAAGGCGCGTTCTATTATTGAAAGAAATCTCGGCATATACAGGGAAATTGAAACAGAAGAAAATGGTGTTAAAAATACCAGGAGGGAGCAGCTCGCAACCCGTCATCCGATCGGCACTTATACGAAATTCACAAGGCAAAACGAGGCGGCGGGAAAATATTATATGCTGCCTGTGGATACGCCTCCGCAGTTCAGCAGAAATCCCGCGGCGTCCCCGTTTATTTTTAATCCCGAGGAAGAAGCAAAAGGACGAACAACAACAGCGATATATTTTCAGCCAATGGCAACGACTTCAAAGTGTATTTACGCGAACGTGGATATATGGGATTATGAGATGCAACGCCATGTAAAACGCCTTTACAGCGGCATTGACAATAAAGACGCGATAGAACTGGATTATGTAGGAAACAAAGGCGAGGATAAGGATTTTGAACCTGAATATTATCAGATTACCCCCGAGACCGCGAAAAAACATTATTTTTACAAGCTGGCGCGTACAGCTGCGGGCGATGTGGCCGAAGCCAAGCTTGCTGATGTCCAGTCAGTGGGGCCTGTTATATGGGATGGTGTGGGGAAAAAAGGAGATGGGACAACGGGCACTGTAGAGGACGGTGCATACCGGGCTGTTATTACAATAATGGATTCATTCGGCAATACAAACAGCTCTGTGTGTTTTGTGGTGAAAGGAAGAGTTGTGCCGTCTATTTCTCGTATCGGCGGAAAGGCTGCTGCACACGGCATGACGCTCGACGCGGCGGATGACGGGGCTGTCCTTGAAGTCGCGGGAACAGCGGTCAACCCCGCGAATTTCAGGGGCTACAAGGTAGGTTACAGAAAGGCGTCTCAAAGGGACGACACGTATGATAATTACAGCTATTTAAAGGTTCCTTATCCTGTGGAAGGGGACAGCACACTTTCGAGAACACAGATAAATGATAACGGCAGGCTGTGTGAGTGGGATATTTCGGTCATGGATAACGAGTTCTATGACTTAACCCTGTTTATCATAGGGGAGGATGCCGCCGGCAATACAAAGGTCGTGGATACCGCGGATGTGCCGGATATCGAAATTTCAAATACAGAAGGAATATACAATCCGGGCGCGGATTCTAATCCTTTCAGGGAGTCTACGGTTCTTTACGCCAATCTTGCAGGCGGAACAGGAGAGTTGTTTTTTTCGGTTTATGACGGAGAAAGTGCCGTAGTTTCCGGAATCCCGGGCATCCGGGGCAGCGGCGTAAAATACACCGCGGATTATGACGGTTCGGGGCTGAGTGACGGAGAATACCGGGTTGTTGTATCGGACGGAGGGGCATTTACAGACGAGTTTTATATAAGAAAAGCAACGGGGAATTCTCATATTGACGCAATGATATATCAACCCGATGGAGGCATAAACGGGAATGCCCCGGTAATAGGAGCGGCACATATTCAGGATGATCCTGGAGTATATAGTGTGCCGCTGCTGTTGGATTTTTATAAGGTTTACATAAGGACGGATGAGGACCCAAACTGGTTTGTGCTTGGAAGGGGAGAAACAGATGTTGTGAACGGGTCTTTGTGTGAAATATTTTTTGACAATCTTAAAGGAAATTATCTCGATTTAAAGCTTATTGTTGTGGATAACGCGGGAAATATGAAACAGTTTACAAAACAAGGAATAAAAATAGAGTTTGTGTCTGCGTTCGCGGCAGAACCTTATGTGGTGCTGCGTGAAACAGGAAGTTCAGGAGAAATCCTTGATGTAATGCCTACGAATTTTAATTATTCCATAAACAAGGATGTTGATGATATTGCGCTTGTTATAAAAGATGTTTCGGGTACTGAAGTGGATGCGATATATTCCTCAAATTTGCCGGCAGGAAAAGGGAGCCACAGCGCCGTATGGGACGCCGGAGGTGCGGCAGACCCGCCTGTTTTCGCGGCGGGCAATTACACCGCTGAAATTACATTTACAAAGAATGGCGATACGGGATCTCCGTATATAAAAACAGCAGAATTCAGCGTGGCAAATATGGCGCCCGGCGAGGTACAGCTTGACGATATTGACGGCACGCCTAAAGCCTATTTTGACTATGCGGCGGAGGGAAGCGGTGAATATGACATCCCGATACCGTTTAGATATAATGTGAAAAGTTTTGCCACGGAACAATGGAAAGACCATAAATGGGCAACAGTAGGCCCAATTACTATTTCTGTTCATGGACAGGGCGAAAAAAACTACTCGTCAAGCTGGCACAAAGTTCCATATAATCAGAAAGAACATGTAAACTTTTATGGGTATGTTAAGGGGGAAGGATATTTTATATGGGTTATAAAAAAAAGGCATCCTGAATTTCAAGAATTGGGATTATACGGCATGCCAAGTAAATGTTTCTATCAGGATAATTATTTTAAAAAATCTTTATATTTAGAACGAGGACAGGAATTTAAATTTGAGATGCTTGTTGGCAGGCCTGGATGTTTGTTTAATCCGCCAACGATGGATTTTGAAGCAAGGTACAAAGGTCTTGATATTCTGCCTAAATACGGATTGAATACAAGTGAAAGCATGGATTATAAAGATATTTTATTTCATCATAAAAAAAGCAAATCAAAATATTTTGAAATAAAGTTTGAACCGGAGTTAGTCAGCGACTGGCCGGATGAACCCAAGCATGGTACAATTATAAATCCTAATTATAAGCCTGCCGGCAATGTTATAGGAGTTGACCTTAACGCGAATTATCTGAATTCCTGGCAGCCCGTAATACAATATAAGGGGGAAGGGCCTCTGGCAGGCACAACAACCGGATGGGTTGCAGGGACATTGCCGACTTTTCGTTATAAAGACGAGAGCGATTGTC
Source organism: uncultured Spirochaetia bacterium (assembly GCA_964439215.1). Classification (GTDB taxonomy): domain Bacteria; phylum Oederibacteriota; class PGYV01; order PGYV01; family CAYTNY01; genus CAYTNY01. The sequence continues at coordinate 11,092 of CAYTNY010000044.1, read as the reverse complement.
ATGAAGGACCTCAAGAATGTGATAAAGGCACCAGCGGTCCGATCCGGATGAGCGGAAAGCAGGAAGGAACAGTTACCACGCGGCTTGACAACAGCATTTCCTTTGATGTTCGGGGGGAATTAACTGAAAATTTTATTCTCAAAGACAACGAACCACTGTATTATCAGCCTTTTGAAGACGAGGATAATAATCAATATATATATAAATTTATCCCGGGGCAGACCGGAGATATAGTTATTAGAATAGAAAGAAAAGACGGCGGAACGGTAGGGCATGCATTAGATGATTATTTTAATGTTGAAATAGAAAGACTTGTAGACGGACAATACCATACTGTGAATATTTCCAGAAAGTTTATGCGGCCGGGATATGTATGGTGGTTTAATGTGCAGGAAGGCGCAAGCTATAGGATGCATTTATCAAAAGCAAATCCCGAAGACGGGCTGGGATATGATTACTTTCTTGAAGTGGACAGCGCTGTGGTTTTAAAAAGAAAATATGAATACCTTAAAGTAACAGGAGAGCCGGAGGAAAAAGTATTTGGCGATGAAACGTTTGAATTGCCGGGAACGATTATATACGGTGTTAAGGCTACAAAAGAAAACGGGGACAGTTGCAGAGGATGTATAGAAATTTTAGCCAATGATGAAATTATTGAAGATATGTGCCGGCAGTCAAGTGCGAGTTATAAAACTTTATCTGAATATTATATCGGCTATGAATTTAAAATGAGGGTTTTGAAAGGCCAAAACAATCTTGATGAAGCAGAAGGTTTTGTTGGCTTTAGAAAGCCCGGGGCGGGTTATTATAAAACAATGGTAATACAAAGGAGTTCTGATCCGGTGGAGTACACGCCAAAGGAAGACGTATATTTTCTTGTAGAAAACAATGTTTCTATAGAATCTATTTCAGGCGATGAAGTGATATTGTTCCCGGGCTTTTCTGTGTCAGGGGTGTCTTATGCGGGGGTTGCTTTATTGGAAAAAGAACAAACATATATGATCAATAATAATGGTTTTCAAAGCAAAGAAATTGAACTGTTATATCCATATGCGTTTGAGCATACCATAATAAAAAATGAGAAAAAAACAATTGAGTTTGAACCGGGTTATTATACAGAAACATTTACTATGGATTTTACAGGCGGAGACAGCGGGTTTTCTGTATATAAGGGCGATGAAAATGCTTCGGTTTCAATAGAAGCCTCGCCTAGGGAGTCTTACTTTATCGGGGCCGAAGCCATCAATCAGGGTAATTATGACGCGGGTGTTGTTTCGGATTATCAGATTGCTGTCACTATAACCGCGCTTTCTTCCGGCTGGGGAGCGGCTGCGGGCAATGAATTTAAAAAACGTTCTATAAACAATACGGTGAGGTTTGGTATGCCCCGGGTGGATAATATATTCAGGGATATAGCCGAGGATTACGGTTATGAAAATTTTGTGTGGCCTATAGGCGCGGGCGGCGCGCCGTTCCCAAATGCAACCGAATACGCTCTTGTCACGCACACGACAGAAGATGAAACATACCATGTGGGGCCTGACAGTGTACCGCATTCTTCCACGTGGGTCATAGGAGAACCGGATAACCCGAATATTGCCTATTATCCGGGCACAACCATCGAGCATGACGATATAGAAGTGATCCACGCTTCTGAATATGAAGAAGGCGGGAATACGCCGTATTTCCCGGGCAGCCTGACTGAAGATGGTTTTGAGGCGGGGGAAACATACAGTGAGTATAATATAGATAAAGTTGTGATGAAACTAAAGGATCCTTCACCCGAACCTTATGAAAGCAAAACATACGTGAAAATTACGGGAGATATCGGCGGTTCGGCGGGCCTTGATTATTACCTTCTGGAATACAAAAAAGCAGGGGTCCCCGATAATGATGAATACCATTTGATTGGAAAATATACAGAACCATTGACAGGCTCGAGGCTGACAAACAGGGATTTTCTTGTGACAGGCGGAATGGATTACGAAAATGATGTTTTTGAAGTGCTGGCCGTGGATGTTCATGATTCCCAATATAATATTATAGACAGAAAGAGCGTGCCTGCCGCGGATTTGTCGGACGCGGACGGTACTATATTTGAAATTCCGTTTGGGCAGGCCGGGTATAGGTTTGCGGGAGGAGTTATTTATAATCAGCAGGTTGAATTTGCCGTACTCGATTCCACGGGAAATACTATTCAGGTAAAAACAGCTGATTTTGATACAAATCAACGGTTTGAAATGGATTTCAATGTCGATATAATGATTAATGAAGCCGGAACGCTCGGTTATCTGTACGTCAAAGACAAGATAGGCAAATATAACATAAGACTTACCTGCGTGGATAAAAACGGCAGTGCCCGGACAGTTGAAAAGGATATATTGGTTGGGCACCATATAGACGGCGGTGAGCCCGGAGCGCCTGATAATTCATTAAGCGTGGCAACAGACGCTTACAACCAAGTGGAGCTGTTTTTTCCTCCCGGTGCGCTGAGGCATGACAGGCTGGTGACCATAAGCCCTGTGAAAAAAAACGATATACCAATACTTCAGCGCACTTCAATGCCAACGGGGCTTATATACTCATTCCAAGCGGCGGATATCGATTCCACGGAGTTTATACGGCTGAGGGAAGATGATTTTAATATGGATGAAAAAGGCAATATACCAAAACCCGCCACACTTACCATGTTTTATGATGAGCGCCAGTTGGATGGATTTGACGAAAAAGCTATGTGCCTTTATAAAATTGACCTTACTGAATCCGGAACGGAAGAAATTATGCCGGTTCCCGCGCTGATATCTACGAAAGACAACATGATTACGGCGGAAATCACATCTTTCTCATCCATACACGCAATGCCGAATTATGACCACGCGTCTTTTGAATTTCACGCCGTGCCGGATACTGCCGGAGCCTGCTCAAGCGTGACAATATATGTGAAATCCGATAAGACGCTTGGGGATTACATACCCGGGGAAAAACTTACGGGCGAAGTCCTTTTGCCTTGGTACCTTGATCCTGTTGAGTATGACAAACCTGCGCCGGCCCCAACTCCTGTGAGTTTAGAATTTGAACAGGTTGAAAAAGAGTATATTACAGGACAAACCGAAGTCAGCGAAATTTTTGAAACAGAATACAGTTTCTTTGATAATTATAAGCTTATTCTCGGGAAGATAGATTATGTTGAGCACAATGGAGAACTGATTGACAGCAGCCTGCCGGCAGACGGCATTGCGGACAGCAGTAAATTAACAGGTACGGCTATGACAATTAATGTTGATGGATCAGATTATGGCCCGTATCTTGTAAAAGAAAGCGGGATTATAACAGATTTTGAGAAAGATCCTGCCGAAAGCTATTTTTGGGTAAAGCTTATAGAAGGACCCGAATATGTAACCAATGCCGCTGCTCTGGATTTGAAAAATTTACTCCCGGAAGGAAATGTTTCTCAACCGCCTTCCTGGACATGGGACAATGAGCGGGGAACCGTAAAATCCGGCAATGTTGGGAATGTCTCGTTAAGCCGCAATGATAGGCTGATATTGATAAAAACCCTGCCTGGAGAAGATATTTCTTCCCCTTATGTGAACTGGTTTAATAACAAAAAAATAAGAATAGACGGGAATGATGATATTTACACGCTGAACGCGGTTGTTATAGACGGCAATAAAATTTCCGGGGTTACTGTCAGCGCGGAGCTTGTTGATTTATCAGGAATGAAGGTGACGGATATTCCGATGACGATGGACGGCAAAAACTGGACAATGTTTACGCCTGTAAACGAATTCATGGCGGTATATGATATAACAGAGCTTCCGGCGGGAGTTTCGGGTACTGCAAGCGTTGCTTTTAGGGGAGTGGATTTGCTCGGAAATACCAGTGAAGGAAAAGGCAATTTTGTGATAGACAAGGCAGCTTCTGCTCTTACGCTCAGTGTTGACAGAACTACGGCAAAAACCGGCGATACTGTTTTAATAAAGGCAAAATCCAATATAAGCGGAGAAATCCCCGCGGTAACCATTGATATGTATGACGGGACAACCCGCGGTTTTGAACCCGGCGGAGGCAGTATTATTATTCCCGGCACGGATATTAAAACGGGTGAAGTCATTTATCGGTATATTGTAAAACAAACGGATCCGGATAATTCGCTGGATAACAGGGACATGGTCATAAAAGCTTCAATCACGGGCTGCGATAATACCGTTATTGTTGAGGAAAAAGCCATAAATATAGATACCACTGTTCCGTCATTTGTCTTTGACAGGCATCCTTCGGGTATATGCGGAGCAGGTTACGTTAAAATCACAATAACCGCCAGCGAACCTTTGAAAACAGCCCCGATACTTAGTTTACGGTATACCGAAGATGAAACGGGAGATATAAAAACGGGTGAAATAGAATCGGCTTCACTTGGAACAACATCATGGTGGGCACAGCTAGAAATAAGTCCGGTTTATTCGCAGAAAAATATTACATTGACGGCGAAAGGATATGACTTGGCCGGAAATATGGGCGTTGGCATGCATGAAATAGAGATAGACACTATACCGCCTGATATGGTGCAGAACCTAAAGGCGGAAATTGTATATGACAGTGCTTATAATGATGATGTTATCAGAGTGACTTGGGATCCGCCTTTTGAAGGGGCGAATGATTTGTGCGGTTATGTTTTAAACAGACAAAAAGGGAAACTTGGCGCGAGTGAAGGCGTAACTGTTACGTCGGACAACTTTCCTCCCTCAGTAATGCCGTATACGGACAGTATTCTTGAATACGGCGAGAGATACGGGTATGCGGTCAGGGCATATGACTGCGCAGGAAATACCGGGCCGGCTGCCTATGTTGAACTGATATTTGACACACGCGCTCCGGTTTCATGGGTAGAGGCTGAAGGAAACAGTTTTGCGGCTGATTACAGCAACCCGGATCCTCTGTATATAGGCGCGGAAACCCTTTTGAGGTTGTCAGCAAGCGACGACGCGTCGGGTGTTTACGGTATATATTATAGCTTCCTTCACAACACTCCCGGCGACATGATTCATTTTGACAGGCCTTTTGCCGGCTGGTCATCCAATATCTCTGCGCCGTTATATCATATGGCGGTTGACAACAACGGGAATTCCGAAAATGTGCGTTCAACCAATATTTATGTGGATACAAAGATTCCTGATGTTATTATCAATATTATACCGCCTTTTTATAGCGGGGCAGGCAGAGGGCCGGCAATGGATATGGCGGAAGCGGCGGATATGACAAGGGAAGAAATTATGGCTATGATAAATACTTACTCGCCGGGGCTTACAAATACGGTGAATGCGGATGTGTTAAGCGATGAAGAGCTTGCGAAACTTATGGAAGAAATTGTAGGGATGTCTTACTCTTCGACGGGTGATATGATTTTTATCAATAAAGACTTGACTGGATTCAGGTTCCGCGGCGATGACGGGGGCGGTTCCGGGGTTAAAAAAATCAAATATATGGTAAGCAGTTTTGATAATAATACGGATAATGATATGAATCCGGCGGTTTATTGTGATGGTTCGTGTGAAACAGCAGGAACCGTAATGTTTAATGACTTGGACGAGGGGCTGCATAGGCTGGAGGTTGTTTCAGAGGATAATGTCGGTAATTTTGGAAGTTTTGCCGGAATTGGTGAAAATATAAGATGGTTCATAGTTGATAATACCCCGCCGGAGACGACTTTAAGGATTGGCTGGCCATTAAAGATAATGACAGTAAACGAGATGGAAGTAATAATGACAGGGCCTGAAACAGAGGTGAGATTTACACGCAGCGATCAGGGGGCAATACCCTGCGGTGTTGATAAGACTGTTTACAATTTTGCCGGAGCAGGCTGGGAAGAGTTTACAGGAGCATTTAATATAGGAAGTATACCGGGACTGCTTTCCGGGCAAGTCAAGGATATTTTTTATTACAGCATAGATAACGTCGGCAATGCGGAAGCGGCGAAAACCGCGAAAATAGTTTTTGACTCGGCTCCGCCGGTAAGTTCTTTGAATATAGAGGGTTCGTATTATCCAAACCCTTTTGAGCCGAACTGGGAAAATATGGAAACACTTTATATAACTTCTGACACGATTATAACCGTGAAAGCGGATGAAATAGAAGATATAAACAGCGGTGTTTATAAATCTGAATTTAAGAAGGACGCAGAACCTTGGTCCGTTTCATGGCCGGATAATCCCGCCTCCATTACATACCCCGAGGAAGGCGAATATATGCTTTACCTGCGTTCAGAGGACAATATGGGCAATAAGGAAGGCGTAAAAGCGGTTAAAATAATTGTTTCAAACACCCCTCCTGAAATTGAAATTATACCTGAACAGGAAAAATCATTGTGGTATGAACGTGAAAACAAGTGGATAGTTGCTTCTGACGCGAAAATAAGAATAAATATACCTTATATTTCACCCGCGGGAATGAGTTCTGTGGAGTATAAGCTTTATGGGACGGAATACGCATGGACGGCTGCATTAAGCGACGCCGAAGGATATTACGCACCCATAAGCACGCTTGGTGTGGCAGAAGGGAATGATTTTATTATTGAGGCGAAGGCCACGGATAACCTTGGCAATAGTTCGGTCAAGCAAAGCGATACTATAAGAGTTAATATGGAAGCTGTTGGTTTAAAAATCATTCCTGTGCTCGGCATGAAACCTGACGCGGGCTGGTACACGGTTTTTATAGGGTATCCCTTTAAAGTAAGCGTATATGCCGTGGACAATTATGGCTATCCGGATATAATGTTTACGGGTAGTGCTGATATTGTGTTTAATAATAATCCGCAGGGAAGAGCGCTTGAGCAAAGATTCTGGGAGCTTACTCCCGTTGTTTTAAATTTTACTTTCGCTGACAAAGGTGTCGTGGAGGCCGCCGGCAGACTTATTGAACCTTTAAAACAAAACGGCCAGCCTGAGCAGCTTCCGGGAATGGTATACTTAAAAGCAGACTCGGGAAATCTGGAGAGCAGCCAAATAAAGATTAAACCTGACAAATCAAATAACATGCCAAACAGGGTATCCCACTATAAAATAGAAACAATGCCGGATTATTCATCCGGGACAATACGCGCGGGTGAGGATATGACAATTACAATAACAGCTATGGGATATGACAATTGGGGCAATGAAACCATAATTCCCATTGACCGCGGCGATATATATGTTAATTCTTCGGAAGAAAATTCTGCGCGAATATCCGGGCTTCCGGTTTATGCCACAATGACAGCGGGAACCGCGGATATTTACGATGTAGTTCATCTGTCAACAGGGGAAAAGACAATATCTATGACAATATGCGAAATGGTCTCCGGTGTGGAAACTTGTCTTGCTGAAAATATTACATTTACGGTGCTGCCCGCGGACTTCGCGTTGTACAGGATTGAGGCGCCGGCGGAAATGACTGTTAATACGCTTGAAACCTTAACAGTAACGGCTTACGATCTTTACGACAATGTAAAAACTGATTATAGCGGGATTATAACATCGGCGGCATCCGACCCCGCGGGAATGGAAACAGCATTATTAAACAGCGGTAATTTTACAAACGGTATTACAGCATTTACTGTTTTTGCGGCAAATGAAGGTTCATATACAGTCACTGTTTCAGACAGCGAGGCAAGAAGCTTGTCGATTACCATCGCTGTAATTGACAACGAAGCGCCTGAATTTGACGGATTGAAATCTGTGACAGACCCCGGTACAGGCGGCAGGCTTGTTTTATCCTGGGATCCGGCAAATGACCTTTCTCAGCCTGTTAACCATCTTATATATATGACACTGAATCCGGGTGATTACAATTTTGACATGCCGCTTCTTAACGCAGGCGAAGCAGGTTCATACGAAGTTTCCGGTCTTGTAAATGGATTTACGTATTATTTTGTTGTCAGGGCAGTAGATGCTGCCGGAAATACAGACAACAATTTCATGGAAAAAAGCGGCAGCCCTACCGGACCGGCCGGTACTGTCGGAGGCAGCAGGCCGATTTGGCAGCAGGCAGGTTATGATGCCGCCCATACAGGCGCTTCGGCGTATACAGGGCCGTCATCATCCGGAACCAGGTTTGTTTTCCCGACGGGCGGAACCATAACAACCCAGCCTGTAATAGATTATAACGGAAACATTTACGCAGGGGACAATAAAGGCATACTTTACGCGTTATCAGCAGAAGGGCTTCCGTTATGGTACAGAGACCTCGGTGAGCCGGTATCATTTACACCGGCGGCGGCATATTCGGGAGATACGGTATATGCGGCAACCACAGGGGCATTGAGGGCGCTTAATACAGCAAATGGCTCTATAACATGGCAATACCTGCCGCCTGTTTTTTATGAAATAACTTCTGAACCGGTTATAACGCCCGGCGGGGCGCTGTATATAAATATAAGCGACAATGCCGTATCTAAGCTCATTATGTTTCCGCAAAACTATCCTTTAGTGCCTGTTGTTGAAATCAGCGGACTTGACCCGGACATTGTATCTATTGAGGCTCCGATTGCGGTAAATAATAGAGGATACAGGATTGTTACAGGGAAAAGCCCTTCGGGAATAAAACATATTGTATTTAACAGTTTGTGGGAAAAAATTCTTTCCGTGCCGGAAACCGGCTGTGATATCGGCACAAAAGGTATAAGGCCTTCTTTTATTAATAACAGATACGCGGTTTTCGGAAGTGCAAATACTGACGATGGAACATATAAAATTAATGGAATAAATGTCTTTGAGGATAATAGTTCTCGCGAATTAGCGGCTTCCGGCGATATATATCCCGCAATTTGTCAGGGAGCCGGTAATGGGGATTTCTTGTACATATTAAAAGAAAATGATGGTTCGCGTATAGTCTCGCTTGAGCCCGACGGCTCCGCTTATACGGAATCCTGGAGCCGGTTTAAAACAGGCACTCCTGTTGGAGAATGCATTACGGACGCGTTTTATAATATATATATTTCGACTGACAGACAGGTATATTCGCTTGACGCTTACGGCGGTTACAGGTGGGCATATAACAAGCCTGCCTCGGCCCCGCCCGCAATAAACAGCGATAATACAGTGGTATTCGGTTCAGCACTGAATATATATAGTATAGGAAATTATGACGGCCCATCTGTTCCTGTGTCTGTAGGCGCAAAGAGCTACACAGACAGTATAAATGTCAGTTGGGATGGTTCGGAGGGTGCGGAGTCATATACAATATACAGGTCTTCTGTTCCGAGAACTTTTTTCAGTGAACTGGCTTCAACCACATTAACTTCATACACGGATACAAATCTGGTTAAGGAAACAGAATATTATTATGCTATAGCTGCCGCAAGCGGGGATGGCAAGTCCAGTTATATGTCAGAAATTGTATCAGGGCGGGCCTATTATCCGCCGTCCGGGCCTGTATCGCTTACTCTTACTCCCGATATTGAAGACCCTATAAAGATGTCATTGGCTTGGACAGCCGCCTCAGCGGGAACATACGGTATAAGCGCGTATACAATATACAGAGCGCAGGGAGAAACAGACGTATTTTCGAAAATAACCACTACAGCAGCGGATGTTTTTATATATGAAGATGTTGATGTTGCCCACAGTACTGTTTACCGATATTTTGTCAGGGCAAAAGATACTAATGGCAACACGTCTGATTCTCCGATAAAAAGCGCTGAGATAGTGCTGGGGGATCCTCCGTCCGCGCCGGTTCTTGCGTCGTGTTCAATAATCAACAATTATATAGAACTTGCATGGCATGCGTCGGCAGCCGGAACATATCCGCTTGACGGTTATATAATATACAGGAAAAAAGGCGGTGAATTGAACTATGCTGAAATAGGGAGGACCGTTCCGGGGACGCGTATATATCGCGATTATTCTGAAATTGCCGGCGAATACTGCTATGTGGTTAAATCTTTTGATACAAAAGGGCTTGTAAGCGAAATGTCAAACGAGCGCTGCGCAAATATGGAATATCTTTTTACCAAAACAGCGGATAAACAAACAGCGCAGATAGGAGATATAATAACTTATACATTTTTCTGTTCCGCCAATGAATTTACAACTTTAAACAATATTATTATAACGGACAAACTTCCCGCGGGTGTTTTTTATAAAGAAGGGGACAGCGCACTGGAGTATAGCGAAGGAACGGTTTCCTGGCTTATACCCGAAATAATGCCGAATCAAAGGGAAATAGCCGAATTCAGTGTAAATGTGGGACAGCCGGCTGTTTATAACGAGGAATTTAATTCGGAGGGGCTTGAAAACTGGATTTGTACAGGCAACTGTCCGTATTATACGGCTGATGGCTGTATGAGATCTGAAAGCTGGGGAGATCCTATATATTATAAATCAGGAGCAGAAGGCGGAAAAATTGTCTTTGAAACCAAATTTCTTAAAGGCACCGCCGGTTGGAATATAACAATAGGCAGCGGATTTGCGGATTCTCCCGCGTATTTCAGCATAAGAAATGATATGCATATGATTCTCGCGTTAAATCACACTATGCCTTATTCATCGCAAACAGGTGTGTTTTTTGGAGGAGAAGATTTTTACACAAAATTTATTATAGATGAGGAACTAAACAAAGTTACTATTATTATGGAAACAGCAGCCGGCGACAGAAAGGTTGATTTCACTGCGGATATACCGCCGGATCTTAGGGGTCCATATTATTATTCTTTCAAGGGTATCAGATGTTTTATGGATTATCTGCGGGTTCATAACGAAAAAATAAATAATGCCGCATATTTCAGCGCCGAGGGGATAGATTATTATTCGGAAGCATTCACTGAATTGGAGCTGCCTGAATTAAGCATTGAAAAATCGGTAAACCTGTCTGAGGCAAAAGAATCCGACACGCTTACTTATACGTTAAATTATACAAACACGGGCGGAAGAGCGCATAATGTTGTTGTTTGTGATGAACTTGACGGTATGCTTGAATGTCCTGAATGTCCGGGATATGACCTCGCTGCTAACTCTATAAATTATAGCATTCCGGTTTTTGAAAAAGGAATTACAGAGACTGTTAAATTAGAGGCTTCTGTCAACAGCCCATTGCTTTTTGAAGATACGTTCTCAAAAGG
>CAYTNY010000043.1:0-19103 GCA_964439215.1 uncultured Spirochaetia bacterium | reverse complement strand
AACTCAAAGCTCAAAGCTCAAAACTCAAAACTCAAAACTCAAAACTCAAAACTCATTTTTTTGAACTATTATTCATTGACTAAATGCTCAAAAACTATTAAAATATATTGATTTTTTAATATAAACAAATAAACAAAAGGATTTTGAGATGCGAAAACGGGTTATTGTTGTTGCCGGTATATCGGTTGTGGTTATTCTTACGGTTTTGTCATATATGTTCAGTTTATACGGGGATCTGGCCGGAGAATTAAAACTTAATGCATCCGGCAAAAAGGTCGCGGTTGTGGATGTATACGGGGAAATCGCGGATACAACAGGGATATTGAGGCAGCTGCATACATATGAAAGAATGAACAGCGTCAGATCAATAGTAATCAGAATCAACAGCCCGGGCAGCCAGGGGCTGGCCGCATCGCAGGAAGTTTACGGGAAGATAAGAAAAATAACCGCTTTGGGAAAGCCTGTTGTAGTGTCAATGAATAATATTGCGGCTTCAGGCGCTTATTATATAGCTTCCGCGGCGGATAAGATAGTGGCGAATTCAGGAACACTTACGGGAAGCATCGGCGTTATTCTTGCGTTTGCTACCGCAAAAGAACTTATGGAAAAAATAGGGGTAAATTACGTTACTGTTTCTTCGGGTAAATATAAAGATATAGGGAACTTTTCGCGTGAGGCGACCGAGCAGGAAAAAGATGTTTTAAAAGAACTTATAAATGAAGCGCGTGATATTTTTGTCCGGGATATTGTTGATGTCCGCCATGAAGCGCTGGCAGAGTCAGCCGGGATAAAAGAGGAAGATATAGAAAAAAGAAAAGCGATTGTGAGGAAATATGTGAGCGCCAATATCGCGGACGGAAGAATATTCACGGGTGAAACAGCAAAGCGCCTGGGGCTTGTGGATGAAATAGGCGGCATTGACGAGGCAATAGAACTTGCCGCAAAGCTTGCGGGTATTGACGGCCGTCCGTCCGTTATAAAGGAAAAAGAACAGGTTAAATTTGCCGACTGGCTGGCCCGGGCTTTTTCGGGCATAACCATAAACGCGCAGATACCGGGTTTGTCCGGAATAATATTAAAATAAGTTAATGTATAAAAGCAAAAGGAGGGCAAGATGGCTGATGAAATAAATGAAAATGCGGAAGAAAATAAGGATCCTAAGGATACTACGCCAAATCCTCTTGAAGAGGCGGAAAAAACATCAGAAAAACAGGATGAACCTCAGGAGGAAAACGCTTCTTCGGATAAGGAAAACGAAGATCAAAAGAAAACCGGCGGTTCTGAAGCAAAAGAAACCGGTGATATGGGGCTTGTTGACTCGCGCGGATGGACCCGCGCCCTTCAGATAGCTTTGCTTGTGGGCGGTGCGTTCCTTGTTTTTACCGGAGTGTTCAGCGAAAACTTTTTATGGGTGCCGGCTGTTTTTGGAGGCGTGATGCTGACTCTTGCCGCGCTGCTTGAACTGCATATACTTAAAAAGTTCATAAAAGAACCGGAAAAAATTGATTGGATTCTTAAGTGGATATTATTTGCCGTTCCGGCGGCGCTTTTGCTTCTTTATACGGCGGAAATATGGATGCCGCTGACGCAGAAAAATAATTTTATAATATTATCAGCGGCGTTTGGTATGGCGGCTCTTGTTTTTATGGTTCAGTTTATTATGTATATAAAGAATAATACCGGAAAATTTATAGCTGATGTCGCGATGTTTACGGCAGTGGCCGCGGCGCTGATATCAATATATCTGTTTGTTTTCTTCCAGCTTGTATTCAGTATTATTTTTGCCGTACTGGCAGGCATTGGTCTTATTGTTTCGTTTCAGAAAGACACGGTTAAACAAGATTCAGAGAGGGATTTTATACGCATCTGGCTGCTGATCTTAGCGGTGCTTTTTATACTGCCTGTGATTATTTACGCGTCGGGTATTTTCTATGAAAAGAGAATTGAAGTGCTTCAGTTTGCGAAAATAAGCCCGGACTACAGGGAAAAACCCGTAAATCTTTCCTGGTCCGATGATTCCTGGGCCCTTGCTTACAGTGTTTACGATAAAGAAAAAGAAGGAAACAGAATAAATATAATCCACGGCCTGACAAGAGGTCTTCTTGAAATACCGGCGGAAGGCGCGCAGACACTTCTGCCGAAAACGGTTGACAGGCCTTACTGGAACAAAAGAGGGGACATGCTTGTGTTTACCGCGGCGGATTCCGCCGAAGACAGCAGGGAAATATGGGGTATTTCCGTGAATCTTGCGCTTATGGATCTCCCGGAGCGTCTCTGGGAGGAATATATGTACTACGAAGCAAAGCCCATGGATATTGATGTGGTTATAAATGAAAGAGGGGAGATCGTTTCTCCGGAGAAACTGCTGGACGAAGAAGCGGCTGAAAGAAGGAAAATAAAAAGACGCCTTGCCGAAGAATATCCTCATTCAAGTTATCTGTTTACGGGAAAGATCAATACAAAAGAGGATCAGGAAGTAAAACTGGCATATGAGCAGGAGCTTAAAAAGAAATTTGAGGACCGGCCCGCGGGAAAACCCAAAACACTGGTTACGAGTTTTGAAAAGATAATAGACGAAAATGTACGTCCGATAAAACACAGAACAGCATGGTCCCCTGACGGAGATGATTTTGTGTTTGCCATGAAATACCGGAAAAATCTTAATATATGGAAAGCGAATGTTGAGAGTCAGGATGCGGAAAATCTTGTGAAAGGCAATAAGAAAGAAAATCCCTTGTGGTCCCCTTCAGGAGAGCTTGTTCTTTATACCAGCAGGGTTGACAGTTATACATTTCTTGAAGTAAGCAATTATGACGGTTCAAATCCCCGCGAGCTGAATATAAACAGCAAAAGAGACAGGGATCTGTTTCCGCTGTGGAACGCTGCTGAAACAAAAGTTATTTACATACCGCAGGGGGAAAAAAGATTTGTTATTATGAACGCAAATTCAACAAATCAGCGCACCCTTGGCAGGAAAACTCTTGTATCCGCGCCTTACTGGCTGACAGAAAATGAAAAACGGGTAAAACTGAAATATACAGATAGCGGAAATGTCTGGCGCATATGGACAATACGCCCGAACGGCAGTGGGAACAAAGAGATTTTCAGGCGTGTATGCGAAGGTTTTTCACAGCCGAAATGGTCAAGCACGGACGGAGGAGCAATAGCGGTAGGCGTGAATTATCCCGAAACAGGAGAATTATGGAGGCTTGATAAGGACGGGAAAAATCAGCGCAAGATATTTACGACAAGGAACAGCGTAAAGACCCTTGAATGGGCGCCTGAATCCGACAGAATAGCTTTTATTGTAAGCAGAAAAGGCTTTATAAAGGAAGAGGCGCGGAAAAAGCACTCAAGCGAACTTAAAAGTTCGGATTTTGAGGATCCGCACGGTACGGAAGAACTCTGGGTCGTAAACAGAGACGGGACCAATCCGCTGAAAATATATCATACAAAAGGTCTTATCGGCAATATAAGCTGGGACTCACAGGGAAAAAGGATAGCATTTCAGGAACAGTACAGAAAATGGTATTTTATACCGGATCTGAAAAATATAAAGATAGTTCATGCCATTGACGGGGATCTTTGGAAACTTCTGCCGTATGATTTTTACGGAGAAAACCCCGTATGGACGGATGACGGCGATAATCTGGCTTATGTAGGCTGGACAGGCCCTTATTTCCCGTCTTTAAAGACATCTGTCTGGAATGCAAGAATTCAGTAATCTGTAAAAAAAAATAAATATATGAATGAAGGATTGTGCAGTGCTGCTGCGGTAAAATACGGGTTTATCCGTGTATCCGGACATAAAAAAGTTTTTACGTTAAGACTTACAAGTTTTTTAACCTGTAATAGTTTGAAGTTGACAAAAAGGGACAAATCTGACAAAATATGATTAATTACTGATAATATCAGAATAATTATTTCACTTGATGAAAAACGCATTGCGGTTCAGTAATAATACTATAAAAGGGTGAGGATTTGAAAAAGCGTTTCATAATAATTATTGCAGTTATTATACTGTCAGGGGGAACGGTATTTTCAGATGTAGGACAGATCGGCACAACATCCAATAATTTTCTTAAGATATTATCGCCTTCAAAACCCGCGGCAATGGGCGGCTCATATTATTCATTGGCGTCTGATATACATTCCATAGAGTATAATCCCGCCGGAATATCCAAATATATGATATCTCAGGTATCTTTTACTCATATACAGTGGATTCAGGATATTATGTTTGAGAACATAAATCTACTGCAGCCTTTTAGTTTCGGAAACATGGCATTTTCATTAAACTGGATGCATTTTTCTTCTCCCATGGAAAAAACAGAAACAGATCTTTTATCACCTGACGGATATACAAGTCTTTATTCTTTTGATCCTTATGCTTTTGCGCTTACCGCGGTGTATGCGGTTGAATTTACCGAAAAGACCCACGCGGGCGTATCAATGAAACTGCTTAATTACGCGGTAAACCCTGATGATGATGCAGGCTCGGCAATGTCCGTAATGATAGACGCGGGGCTGCTTTATGATATTGATTTTCTGCCCGGTTTTTCCGCGGGAATTGTATTCAGAAACCTCGGGCCCGGCACATCATATATAAATGAAACATATCTTCAGCCGATGAATATAGCGGGCGGTATCGGTTATAAGGGAGATATTTTCGGGGCAGAAGCGTCTATTGAGTATTATTCCGATAATGATATAAATTTTGCCGCAGGCGGTTATGTTACGCTTTTTGATCTTATGGATCTGAGAGCGGGCTTTAAGGGCGGAACAGACAGGGCCGGCACGGGGCCGGCATTCGGAGCCGGATTTCTTTTTGATTCTTTTGCGTTTGATTATGCTTTTGTGCCTTTCGGCGATGATCTTGGGTATACGCACAGGGCAACGCTTTCTTACGGTTTTGGCAGCCCGAAAACAGATTTAAAAGCCAGGCCGGCTGTTTTTTCCCCCAATAACGACGGATTTATGGACTATACTTTTCTTTTTCCGGAAATACCGTCAATTGATATGGCTGAGAGCCTTGTCGTGAAAATATATGATGAATTTGATAATGCGATAAGAGGCTTTAAAATACCGCCGACAACAAAACGCATATACTGGGACGGAAAGAACTCCATGAGAAGAGTTGTAAGAGACGGTGATTATTACGCGAGAGTCAATATTGTGTATGACAACGGCATAAAATCAGAATCAAATAAAGCAAAAGTTACGGTGGACAACACACCTCCGAGGCTTGCGGTGGACGCAAGGCCGAAAAAAGTAAAACCCGGGCGGCATGATACACTTGTTGTTCCGATCACGTTTACCCTTGCGGCAAAGGATCTTCACGGCATAGGGCGCTGGAAGTTTGTAATAACCGGGCGGGACGGGAAAGTATTTAAGACATTTTCAGGCAGCGGGACGCCTTACCGGCTGGTTTGGGACGGCAAAGACGACAGCCGCAGGCGCGAAGTTCAGACAGGGCAGCTGTACGGCTATACTTTTTACTGTTCCGACAGAGTGGGCAACAGGTCAAAAACCCGCACCAAATACGTAAATATTTTAAAGCGTGAAATTGTCATAACCCTTTCCGCGGATACTTTGTTTGATCCGGGGAAAGCAGACGTAAAAATAAGCGTTTATAAGGATCTTAAAGAAATTTCAGACAGGATAAAAAGCTATGACAAAATAAAAGTAAGGGTAGAAGGCCATACGGATAATGTTCCCATGCGGGGCGGTATTTACGCAGACAACCTTGAACTGTCCCAGGCTAGAGCAGAGGCAGTTGTGAATTTCTTTGTCCGTCTCTTTGGCCTGGACCGGGATATTTTTACCGCGGTGGGAAAAGGAGCAAGCGAGCCTGTCGCGTCCAATGACACTCCGGAAGGAAGGCTGCAGAACAGGCGCGTGAGCATACATTTTAACGCAGTAGAATGGGAATAAGAAAAAAAACAGGAGGATGTTATGAGAAGAAAAGAAATCTACGATACAACTGTTCAGTCAGTGGAAAGGACGCTTGATATAATAGAAACCTTAAGTTCGCATAAGACGGGCGTGGGCGTGACAACACTGAGCAAAGAACTGAAACTTCATAAAAGTACGGTGCACAGGCTGCTTACCACGCTGATGCTCCGGAAATATGTTGAACAGGATCCTGAAACTTCCAAATATAAACTTGGAATGAGGCTCTTTGAACTCGGAAATGCGGTTTTATCAAAACTTGATATACGCCAGCACGCAACGCCTTATCTGCGCCAGCTCTGGCGCGAAACAGGCGAAACAATACAGCTGGCCATAGTTGACCAGCATAAGGTGCTTTATGTTGACGTACTGGAAACTCTGGAAAAAGTGGGAGTGAAATCAAATGTGGGCGAAAGAGTGCCTCTTCACTGTTCTTCGCCCGGGAAAGTGTGGCTCGCGTGTCTTCCTGACGACAGGCTTAATGATGTGATGAAACTTATAAAATTTGAGTCATATACGCCGTATACAATTGATAATATAGAGAAACTCCGCGGGTCCGTTAAAGACGCCGCGGATAAAGGATACTCGGTGGACAATCAGGAGTATTCAACGGATCTGGTGTCTGTCGCGGCTCCCGTGAGAAATTACCGGGGCCGGGTCATATCCTGTATTGCCATAACAGCGCCCTCGCTGAGAACGGACGAAGCGCGCATTGCGGAACTGGGGGAAAAAGTGAAATCAACGGGGCTTAAGATATCCCAGAGCATGGGATACAACAGCTAAAAAAGTCTGATGCTTTAACCGGGCTTTAAAACCGCATTGAGGCCATAAAAAAAAATCAGCCGGAGGTTTATAATGTATTTAGCAGGTGTTAATATCGGAGGACATTTTTCGCAGACAGAAGCAAATACACAGGAAATCAGGGATCCTTTTGAGAACTTCATAACACAGGACGACATCAAAAAAATAAAAGAGTGGGGGTTCAACTGCGTCAGGTTTCCGGTTGATTATTCTTTTTTTGTCCGGGAAGACGGTTCGTTTGACGAAGAGCGGCTGAAAAAAATAGACCGGATCATAAAATTCTGCTCGGAATCGGAGTTGTATATTATTCTGGATCTTCATAAAGCGCCGGGCCATTCATTTGCGTTTAAAGAAAGGGATGAAAATGACATATGGGATGAAAATTCCGAAAACAGAAAAAAATTCCTTGAGATCTGGGATATGCTGTCAAAGAGGTATGCGGGAGAAAAAAATATTATTTATGAAATACTTAATGAGCCCGTTGCTTCCGATGACGATGACTGGTACGATCTCGCCGGCGAAGCGCTGGAAACAATAAGAAAAAACGACGCTGAGCACTTTGTTGTTATTGAATCAAATCTCTGGGGACAGTCGCCGCGTTTCGCGAATATGAGAAAATACGAAGACGACAGAATTATTTACAGTTTTCATTTTTATGACCCGATAGTTGTCACGCACCAGATGGCTGAATGGACATCGTTTTACAAGTATGACATTTACCGCAGAAAAACATTTTATCCCGGAAAGCCCGAAGGGCTTGATGATTCGGTGCGCGAGAAAGTCGCGGAGCTTGACAATCATTTTGCCACCTGGCTTGATGGGCAGAGCAGGGAATGGAACATTGATGAACTGGAAAAAGTAATGCAGCCGGTAATTGATTTTAAAGAAAAGCATAATGTTCCTGTATTATGCGGCGAATTCGGATGTGTTGCCCACGGGGATCCCGGGACAAGAATAAACTGGACCGCGGATTTTATGGCGCTGTGCAGAAAACACGGAATATCTTTTACTTACTGGAACTATAAGAACCTGGATTTTGGACTGTATGATTTTACGGAAAAATACGCGGACAATCCGAACTACCGGAATGAAGAGCGGCTGGATAAAGGAGTGCTTAAAGAGCTGCAAAATGGAATACTTCACCCTTAAACATAAATATAAGAACGCAAGGTCCGGCCTGCTGAGGACGCCTCACGGCGTTATAAAAACTCCGGTTTTTATGCCGGTGGGCACTCAGGCAACGGTAAAAATAATGACGCCTGATGACTTGTATGATGCGGGAGCGGATATCATACTTGCCAACACATATCATCTTTTTCTAAGGCCCGGGCTTGATATAATAAAAAAGGCCGGCGGACTGCATCGTTTTATGAACTGGAAGCGGCCCATACTTACGGACAGCGGCGGTTTCCAGGTGTATTCGCTTTCTGAATTCAGAAAAATAACGGAGCAGGGCGTTGTATTTAAGTCCCATTTTGACGGAGACGAGCATTTTCTTACGCCTGAAAAAGCGGTGGAAATACAGAATATACTCGGCAGCGATATTATGATGGTGCTTGATGAGTGTCCGCCTTATCCCGCGGAAAAAGAATACGTTGAGAAATCTCTGGACCTTACGCTGAACTGGGCCCGCAGGTCCCAAAAAGCCCACAAAAATGAAAAACAGCTGCTTTTCGGGATCGTACAGGGCGGAACCTACAGTGATCTCAGGGAGCGTTCCATGGAGGAGATGTTTAAAATGGATTTTCCGGGCTACGCAATAGGCGGTGTTTCCGTGGGAGAGGGGAAAGAACTTATTTACCGCACCGTTGATATGTGCGGCCCGAATATGCCCGAAAACAAACCCAGGTATCTTATGGGAGTGGGAACGCCGGAGGATATGTGGTACTGCGTTGAAAAAGGCATTGATATGTTTGACTGTGTTTTTCCCACCAGGGTCGCAAGGAACGGCGCGGTTTATACTTCGGCCGGAAGAATTTCCCTGAAAAGCGGAATATATAAAGAAGATTTTTCTCCGATAGACGCGGGCTGCAAATGTTATGCCTGCAGGAATTTTACAAGGGCGTATATAAGGCATCTTTTTAATACGCACGAAATACTCGGCATGAGACTCACTACTTTACACAATATTTATTTTATGATACGATTGATGGACAAAATACGCGGCGCTGTTGAAAGCGATGCGTACGAAGCAGAAAAAGAAAAGTTTTTTGCCGGATATAAACTGAATATTTAAGGCTCCGGCTGCTGTGTTTTGCGGGTGTTTTTCTTCCCGCGGCACGGAATTCAAGGCCTAAAAAAACAGGAGGTAAGTTATGTTTACAGCAAATCTTTACGCAGCAGGCGAGGCGGCGGCGGAGCAGCCGTCAATGTTTGCGAGTTTTCTTCCGCTCATTATTATTTTTGTATTGTTTTATTTTCTTTTTATCGCGCCGCAGAGAAAGGAACAGAAAAAACACGCTGAAATGCTCAAAGCGCTGGCTCCCGGAGATAAGATCGTAACACGGGGCGGGATCGTGGGTACGGTAAATAAGCTGAATGAAAAAGACGAAACCATACAGATCAGAACGGGTGAAAATACGGTTATTAATGTAAGCAGGCCGTATGTTGCCGCAAAAATTGAAAAAAACGCCGTAGAGCAGCCTAAAAGTACGGAAAAAAAATAATGTCAGAGCTTAGAAAGGATCCGGTGGTAAACCGCTGGGTTATTACGCTTGATGATAAAAATTTTGTCCCCAGGCAGTCTTCCGGGCTGCCGGGGGATCTTCCCGGAAAAGATTCTTCGTGTCCTTTCTGTCCGGGCAGCGAATCCAAAACAGGACACGAAATTTACCGGTTAAAAGGGAAAAACGGCTGGCAGATAAGGGTTATACCCAATAACAGGCCTTATCTGCGGGTTGAGGAAAAACTTAAAAGAAAAAGCAAGGGAATATTTGATTATATGAACGGTACGGGCGCAAATGAAGTATTTATAGAAACCCCGGAGCATAATGTTGATATTGATGAAATGAGCGGCAGGGATGCCGCAAATATTTTTAAAACATATATTGAAAGAATAAAAGACCTCAAAAACGACAACCGCCTTGAGTATATAATGTTTTTTAAGAACCGGGGGGAACGGGCCGGAAGCAGTATTATTCACGCGCATTCCCAGCTTATTGCTCTGCCCATAATACCGGAAAAAGTAAAAGATGAAATGGATTCATCCGCGGAATACTTTAAACTGAAAAAAAGATGTGTTTACTGCGATGTGGTTGACAATGAACTTTCAACAGGCCGGCGTATTGTTGCGGAAACAGCTCATTTTGCGGTAATTGCGCCTTTTGCCTCAGTGTCTCCTTTTGAATTATGGGTAATTCCGAAAAAACATTCATGTCATTTTCACGATGCGGAGGAATCCGCGCTAATGGACCTGGGTTCTGTTATGAAAATGTGCATACGGAAGATTAACAGGGCGCTGAACCGCCCGGCGTATAATTATATGATACATACAGGGCCGCTTAAGGGATGCGATGATGAAGAATACTACCACTGGCATATAGAGATATTTCCAAGGATAAAATATACTGCGGGATTTGAATGGGGGAGCGGTTTTCATATAAATCCCACGCTTCCCGAAGAAGCAGCGGAATATTTAAGAGGTATAAAGTGACAATGGATCAGGATGAAAAAATATACAGTGTTTCTGAAATCACCTTTGCGCTTAAGCAAACACTTGAGAAAAATTTCAATACCGTAAAAATAAAAGGCGAAATTTCAAATCTTTCAACTCCCGGTTCAGGGCACAGGTACTTTACTCTTAAAGATAATGAAAACCAGATCAGGGTTGCGCTCTTCAGGGGCAGGGGCGGGGCCGCGGGGCGCCGGCTTGAAGACGGAGCAGAGATTACGGTTATAGGGAAGCTGAGCCTGTACGGCAAGAGGAGCGAATACCAGATAATAGCCGAAGATATAGTTGTTACCGGTGTTGGGGTACTGCTTGTGGAATTCGAGAAACTCAAGAAAAAGCTTGCGGAAAAAGGAATCTTTGATGAAATACGCAAGAGGAAAATACCGGAATTTCCGGGCTGCATAGGAATAGTAACAAGCAGCACCGGAGCCGCCATAAAAGATATAATTAATGTTCTGACAAGAAGATATCCGCTGGTAAAGGTTCTTATATACCCCTGTCTTGTTCAGGGGGATAAGGCCCACGAAGATATCATAAAAGGAATAAATCATTTAAACGGCATTGATGAAGTTGATGTAATTCTTATCACGCGCGGAGGCGGTTCAATAGAAGATTTATGGGCGTTTAACAGCGAAGAGCTGGCTTATACTGTTTTTGATTCGGAAAAACCCGTGGTTTCGGCAGTAGGGCACGAGATAGATTTTACAATAGCTGATTTTGCCGCGGATCTAAGGGCGCCGACTCCTTCTGCGGCGGCTGAAATACTGGTTCCCGAGTCCGGAGATATTATCAGAAGAATTGATTCGCTCCGCGGGATTATGTCAAGGTCATTGACGTCATACATAACTTCGGGAAGGGAAAAACTTCTGTCTTTGATGAAAGGCTATGCTTTTAAAGTGCCTTTTACAATATATGAAGACGGGGTCAGAGGGCTTGATGAAAGTGTTTTAAGGCTGAATAAGGTTTTTGATGCATATTTGAGGTCTGCTGAGGATAAAACAGCTGCGCTCGGAGATAAACTGAGACTGCTTAATCCCATGAATATACTTGAAAAAGGATATTCGGTGGTATACGATACTGATAATAACGTAATAAAAGATTCCGGAAATCTTTTAAAGGGCGATAAAATAAGGATTAAAATGAAGAAAGGCGGAATCGCCGCCGAAGTTGAAAAGATTTTAGAATAAGCATAAAAACAGGAGCACAATAATGGCGAAAAAAAAGACAGAAAAAGATGCGGCGCGGAGTTTTGAAGAATATCTGAAGGAAATTGAAGAAATATCCGATAAGCTGGAATCCGGCGAAACAGGGCTTGATGAAGCAATAGGCCTTTATGAAAAAGGAATGGAACTTTCGGTAAAATGCGCTCAAGCGCTGAAAGAAGCAAAATTAAAGGTTGAAACACTGAAAAAAAAGAAAAAAGAAGAACTTGTAATAACCGAAAATGAAGAACCCGGGGAAGATGAAGAAGAAGAGGAATACAATGATGACGATGATACCGGCGGCGGCCGGCTTCCGTTTTAAAAGAACGCTCCGGAACAAATATGGATAAAACAGTTTTAAATTTAAAAAAATTTCAAAAGAGCATTGACCGGGCGCTGGATATTTACCTGCGGCCCGAGCCCGGGCATCCGCGGCTTATATATAATGCCATGAGATACAGTATCTTTGCGGGCGGGAAAAGGCTGAGGCCGGCTCTTATGCTTATGAGCGCGCGGGTTTTCGGAATGAAAAGAAACAGGGCAATGCCTTTTGCCTGTGCGGCAGAAATGATTCATACGTATTCTCTTATCCATGACGACCTGCCGGCAATGGATGATGACGATACAAGAAGAGGCAGGCCTTCGTGCCATAAAAAATTCGGTGAAGCCGCGGCAATACTGGCAGGCGACGGGCTTTTGACAAAGGCATTTGAAATAATGCTCCTGTCCGCCGTGAAAGAGTCAATAAAAACCCGATATGCGGTAAAAGCGGCTTATATGCTGTCAAGGGCGGCGGGAGTCTCCGGAATGATAGGCGGCCAGACTGCGGATATGATAAACGAAGGAAAAAAAGCGTCTCCCGCGGGCGTGGAATACATACACAGACATAAAACAGGCGCGCTTATATCCGCGTCAGTGCTTGCCGGGGCGGTTATAGCCGGCGCCGGAGTGTCTGATATAAAAAATATGAAAAAATATTCCGAAAGAACAGGCTTTGCGTTTCAGATAACGGATGATATTCTGGATATAACGGCGGATGAGAAGATGCTGGGCAAAACAAAAGGCAAGGATGCTGCCGCGGGAAAGGCCACTTATCCGCTTTTATACGGCGTTGAAGGATCCCGGCAAAAAGCCGAAAAACTCATATCTGAAGCAAAAAAAGACCTTGGCAGGATAAAAAAAGACACGAAAATTCTGGAAGATCTTGCGGATTATATTGTGTGCAGAACATATTAAATTTATCATGGAGGAAAAATGGATACAATATTAAACGGTATAAACGAAATTTTCAGGGTTCTTTCTATAATAATAACAAATGAAATATTTTATGTCACTTTTTTTGCCTGGTTTATTGCGCAGACAATAAAAGTCTGTTTATTTCTTGTAACCCACAGAAGATTTGATTTCAGGCTGTTTGTGGGCACGGGCGGTATGCCGTCTTCTCATACGGCTTCGGTGACCGCGGGAACCACCATGGTCGGGCTTGCCGCGGGATGGGACAGTGTGGTCTTTATGGTGTGTCTGCTTTACTGCGTGGTTGTTATAAGCGATGCCGTGGGAGTCAGAAGAGCGGCGGGCGCACAGGCAATGGTGCTGAATAAAATGCTGGACGATATTGAACACAATAATTATCACACGGGCGAAAGACTGAAAGAGCTTTTGGGGCATACGCCGCTGGAAGCCCTGGCCGGCATAGTGCTCGGGATATCCTTTGCCGTGATAATGCATAATTATGCCTTATGAAAAAGACTTATAAATATTTAAACAGCATAAAGAAACCCGCGGATATATTATCTCTTGACCAGGAAGCTCTTGATCTGCTTGCCTCTGAAACAAGGGATTTTATGGTTGACGTTGTATCCCGCAACGGAGGGCATCTTGCGTCGTCTCTTGGAGCGGTTGAAACGTGTATCGCGCTGTTTAAGACGTTCCGTCCTCCCGAGGATAAGATCATATGGGATGTCGGGCACCAGGCTTATGCGCATAAAATTTTAACGGGAAGAAAAAACAGGTTTAAAACACTCAGGAAAAAGAACGGCATATCCGGCTTTTTAAAGCCGTCTGAAAGCAAATATGATGTTTTTGCTGCGGGGCACACATCAACGTCCATATCGTCCGCGATGGGCATTGCCAAAGCAAGGGATATCGCGAAACAGAATTTTTCTGTTATTGCGGTTATCGGGGACGCGTCGCTTGCCAACGGCATGTCACTGGAGGCAATAAACAATATAGGGCACGATAAAACGGATATTCTGATTGTTGTTATTGACAATGAAATGTCAATATCGCCGACGGTCGGGGCAATGTCAAACTACCTGAATAAGATAATTTCGGGCAAATTTTATACAGAGTTCAAGACATCCACAAAAAAAATAATTGAATCAATACCTAAAATCGGGTCGCCGACCGCAAGCCTGATAAAACATCTTGAGGAGGCTGTCAGGGGAGTTTTGTCGCCGGGTATGATATTTGAGGAACTGGGGCTTTATTATTACGGACCGATAGACGGGCACAATATAGGAGTGCTGACAGAGACGCTTGACAATATAAAGAAAATAAAGGGCCCTAAGCTTCTTCATGTGATAACACGCAAAGGAAAAGGCTATAAACCTGCCGAGGAAAATCCCACGCTGTTTCACGGAATAGGAAGGTTTGATAAAGCGACCGGAGAGATCTATAAACCGGTAAAAAAGAATCCGCCGTATTGCTGCGTTTTTTCCGACGCGCTTTTAAAAAACGCGGAAAAGGACAAAAAGATTGCGGTGATAGTCGCGGCAATGATAGAAGGGACAAACCTTTCCGCTTTCAGGGATAAATATCCGGAGCGTTTTTTTGATGTAGGCATAGCCGAGGAGCATGCGGTAACCTTTGCCGCGGGTCTGGCCGGCGGGGGCCTGCGTCCTGTTGTCGCCATATATTCGACATTTATTCAGCGGTCGGTTGACCAGATAATACACGATGTGGGAATGCAGAAACTTCCCGTTATATTTGCGCTTGACAGAGCGGGCCTTGTGGGAGAGGACGGGCCCACGCACCACGGAGTATTTGATATTGTTTTTATGAAAATGGTCCCGAATATGGTTGTTATGGCGCCTTCCGGAGGGGAAGAACTGAGAGAAATGACCGCCGCCGCGCTGGCTTATAAGGACGGCCCGGTTTCCATAAGATTTCCCAGAGGAGAGACGTGGGATCCTGATACGCAGGAAAGCGCGGCTGTGATAAAAATCGGAAAATCAAAAATGATAAAAAAAGGAAACTCGCTCACAATAATATCACTGGGCGCTCTGCTGCAGTATGCAGCGGCAGCCGCGGAAAAAGCGGAGAAAGAACTCGGGATCTCAATTGAAATCATTGATGCGCGGTTCGCGAAGCCGTTTGACAAAACAGCGTTTTTAAGGTCAGCGTCAAAAACAAAAAAAGTTATAATCATTGAAGAGGGCGCGGTTGAAGGCGGATTCGGCCAGGCTGTGGCCGCTGAAATTGCGGAAGAACTGCCCGGAACCCGCGTGAAAACACATGGGATCCCGGACAGATTCATAGAACAGGGGACAATGGAGCAGGCAAGAAGCGCCTGTATGCTGACGGATAAAGGGATATACCGCATAATAAAGGATTTCATGGAGGAAGGACAATAAAATGCTGCGCAGACTGCATATAAAAAATTACGCGCTTTTAAAAAGCGCGGAAATAGAGTTTGACAGAGGGCTTAATATAATAACCGGGGAAACCGGCGCCGGAAAATCAATAATAATAGGCGCGCTGAATATCTGCATAGGCGCAAGAGGGTATACTGAAAATATCCGGACAGGCGAGGAAAAAGCCGAGGTTGAGGCGGTCTTTGAAATAAAGGACGAATGGCTTATGAAAGTGCTCAATGATATTCTTGACGGCGCGGGCATAAACACGTTTGAAAATGAGATTATAATAAAAAGGGAAATAAACAGAAAAGGCAAAGGAAGAATATTTATCAACAACAGTTCTTCGTCGCTTATGATCCTTCAGAGAATCGGGGAATATCTTATTGATATTCACGGACAGCATGAGCATCAGTCGCTGCTCCGCGAGGAAATACATATGGATCTGCTTGATTCTTTTGCGGGCGCCGGTGCTCTGCGCGCTGAAGCCACGGATGTTTACAGGAATCTTATCACAGCTGAAAAAACGCTTGATCATATGAAAAAGAGCGAGCACGAAAAAGCGGAAAAGCTTGATATGATAAAGTTCAGGCTCAATGAAATAAAAACAGCGTCTATTCTGTCGGCGAATGAGCTTGAAACCCTTAATGAGGAGCGCGGGAAGCTTATTCACGCTTCTGATATAAAAGAATCGCTGAACACGCTTCTTTACAGTCTTTCTCCCGCGCTGCTTGACAGCGAAGGGGACGGTGCGCTGGAGCTTTTAGCCGGGGCCCGGGGGGCGGCCGGGCATATAAGCGGATTTGACCCGAAAACAGCGGAGTTTGAAGAACTTATAAGCGAGGCCCTTGTAAAGGCTTCCGAAGCAAAAGATTTCTTTTCTTCCTATGCGTTTGATTTTGAGTTTGATTCTTCGCGTCTTGCGGAGATAGAGGAAAAAATATCGGTTCTTGAAGGGCTGATGAAAAAATATAAAAAAACATCCCTGGGCGATGTGCTTTTGTATGAAAACGAATTGCAGAAAGAACTTGATGATTTTGAAACAGCCGGAAGCGGCATTGAGGAGCAGGAGAAAAAAGTTATGCGGCTTAAGAGCGAACTTGCCGTGCTGAGCCTGAAACTGTCGGAGCTGAGAAAAGAGAAAGGCAGAGAACTTTCAAAGGCAGTGGAAAATGAACTTAAGGGGCTGGGCATAGGAAAGGCTGAGTTTGAAGTTTTTATAACACGCGCGAAAAAAGGCGAGGCAGCGGGGATTGAGATTGAAGCGGACGGCGGGCAATTCATTGCGGGGCCGTATGGCATTGATAAAGTTGTTTTTATGATATCCCTGAACCCCGGCGAAGATTTAAAACCTCTTGTGAAGATAGCTTCCGGCGGCGAAGTTTCAAGAATAATGCTTGCCGTAAAAAATATACTGTCCGGCTCTGACGGCGTGCCGGTAATGGTTTTTGACGAGATAGATACGGGAATATCCGGAAGGGTCGCGTCAACAGCAGGCAGGAAAATGCGGGAAATATCCCGTAAAAAGCAGCTGATTGTCATTACCCATCTGGCGCAGATAGCGGCTTTTTCCGAAAGTCATTTTTCCGTGGGGAAATCAATATCAGGGGAAAGAACGGAAACAGTAATAAAAAAACTCACCCAAACTCAGAAGGAAAAGGAGATCGCCTCTCTTTTAAGCGGCAGCAATATTACGGATTCGTCGCTGAAAGCCGCAAAGGACCTTATCGGCGGTGTTTAAAAAGGCGCTTTATGTTTCTTCCGCGTGCCTGTGCGTTTTTTACATGTATCTTGCAACCGCGTCGCCCGCGGTATATCTTGGGGATTCGGGAGAGACAGCCGCGGCCGCCTATACGCTTGGAATAAGCCATCCGCCGGGTTATCCGCTGTATATCATGGGGGCGAAAATATTCTCGCTGATGCCGGCGGGTGAAACAGCTTTCAGAATAAACATATTTTCCGCATTCTGTTCGGTTTTATCTCTTTTGATTCTTTATAAAATGGTTTTTTATTTTCTTGGCCGCATAAAAAAGGACAGGATGAATATATTTTACGCGGGTGCGGCGCCGGTATTTCTTGCGGCAGCGCCGGTTTACTGGTTTGTGTCAAACAACGCAAAAGGCGGGGTATATACGCTGGCGCTGTTGCTGTTTCTTGTGTCATTTTATGCCGGCGTAAAATATTATTTTGAAAACAGCAGAAAATTTTTTTATCTGGCGGCGTATGCCGGGGGCGCTCTGGCCGCGGCTCATTTTACTTATATGTTTTTTCTTTTGGCCGGAGGCGCGCTGCTGTCCGCGGTTTTTATAAAAAGAGAAAAACGGTTTCCTTTCACCGGAGCCGCATTGGCGCTGTTTTGTGCCTGCACTCCTTATCTGTATATTTTTATAAGAAGCGCGTCAGAGCCTTTAATCAACTGGGGAGGGATAAATAACGCGGGGGAAGCCGTAAAACATATCTTAAGAAGCGTATATGTCCACGACAGCGCCCGCGCGCCTCTGTCCGCGGAAGCGTTCTTTTTTAAAATACGCGTCTTAACGGGCGGACTTCTGCGTTCTTTCGGGCCGGCGCTGGTGTTTTTCGCGGCGGGGGCGGTGTATCTGTACAGAAAGAACAGGAAAGCGTTGTTTTTTATATCCGCGTTAACGGCTGTGTTTTTGAGCGCAATTGCCGCCGCAACAGGAAATGAGCCTTACAGGTACTGGTACATAAACAGTTTTTTTTACATCCCGGTCTATCTGTTCATATCTGTTTTTATCGCGTTTGGCGCGGCAGCGGCGGCGGATTTTGCGCGCAGACAAAAGAAAAACACGGTTTTATTTGTGCTGGCGTATGCGGTGCTGTCCGCTCTGTGGACAGGCGCGGGATCATACGCGAAAAACAACCATTCGCTTAAATTTATGGGTTACGATTATCCCAATAATCTGTTCAGCGGCCTAAAAGCCGGAGAAAGTGTTTTTATGAGCGATGACCTGTCTGTTTTTACGGCGCTGTATTCAAAATATGTTCTTGGAAAACATAAAGAGCTGAATCTTTATGACAGAAACGCGAATGTTCTGGATCTGTCCATTTACCGTCCTTATGACATAAAAATCACAAGAAGCAGGCAGAGGGCCGCGGAAAGAGAAATTGCGATGCGCGCTCCGGGCAGAGTGAATTATATGGACGCAATGGCCTTTGAAGAGATCGGACAGCGCACACAGCTTTTCGGAATGATTCATAAGATGCTGCCGGCTGATGTTGAGCTGCGCAATTCGGGAAATCTTATGGAGACAGTGGTTTTGAGGGATTATTTCAGAAATGACAACCAGGATTATTTTTACAGGCAGGTTATTGCGCGTCATTTTATACGTTTTGCGGGGCATGCCGCTGCCGCCGGCAGGACAGGGGAATTTGATTTTTACAGAAAACTCGCGGAAGAAACAGCTCCGGATATAAACGTAATTGCAAAAAACATTGCGTCAATTTATTTCCATGAATACCGGGACGGTTATAATGCGGCCCAATACCTTGAAAAAGCAATAAGAATAAATAATTATGATTTTACCGCACTAAAGCTCCTGATTTACATATACAGTTTATTTGACAAACAAAAAGCCGCTCAATGGACGGAATTTTACCACAAAAAAGAATGGCGCGATGAGGAATGAAGTTTGGGGTTCAAAAAGAACAAAAAAATGAGTTTTGAGTTTTGAGCTTTGAGCTTTGAGTTTTGAGCTTTGAGCTTTGAGCTTTGAGCTTTGAGCTTTGAGCTTTGAGCTTTGAGCTTTGAGTTTTGAGCTTTGAGTTTTGGGAAGTGCAAGGCACACAAACTGCTGATATCCCGAATCTTCGGTATGGTTT
>CAYTNY010000042.1:0-19452 GCA_964439215.1 uncultured Spirochaetia bacterium | reverse complement strand
TTTAGTTTTTATTGGTTGTCTTTTTTATAATGTCCTTATACATTTCAACGTATTTTTTTGCAGCTTCATCCCAGGAAAAATTCTGTTTCATCCCGTTTGAAACAATTCTTTTCCATACTGTTTTATTTTTATAAGCATCAACAGCAATACGTATGGTCTGCATTAATTCCCAGGGATTGTATCCTTTAAAAACAAATCCATTCCCCTGTTTTGTCTTGAAATTATACTGCGCAACAGTATCCGCAAGGCCTCCTGTCTCCCTTACAATAGGCACTGTCCCGTATTTCAGGCTTATAAGCTGCCCCAAACCGCACGGTTCAAATCTTGAGGGCATTAGGAACATATCCGAGCCGCCGTAAATATTATGGGCGATCCTGTTGTCAAATTTTATATTCACTCCTATTTTTTCCGGGTAACGGTCCTTCATTTCATAAAACATATTATGATACCTTTCTTCTCCTGTTCCCAACACAATAAACTGAATATTAAACTTCATCATTTCGTCTATTATAGCCGCTATAAAATCAAGGCCTTTCTGGTCATCCAGTCTGGTAACCAGCCCTATAAGCGGTATATTCTCATAATAATCAAGCCCGGCGGCGGCAAGCAGTTTCTTTTTAAGTTCTGTTTTCTTTTCCATATTCTGCGGCCCGTAATTAACATCTAAAAGCTTATCCGTCCGCGGATCCCATTGTGTATAGTCTATGCCGTTTAAAATACCGCGCAGATCAGAACTTCTTGCCCTTAAAACACCGTCAAGCCCGTAACCGTATTCCCCGGTCTGAATTTCTTCTTTGTACCTCTCGGACACCGTATTTATCACATCCGAAAAAACCATCCCGCCTTTCATATAATTTATTCCGCCGTAAAACTCAAGCTGTTCAGGATTGTAAAGCTCCCATCCAAAACCGGCGTGGGACAGTTTATCCTTTCCAAAAACTCCCTGGTAAGCAATATTATGAATGGAATAAACGGTTTTTATGCTGCTGTAAAATTTATCCCCTGAATATATTGTTTTAAGATAAACCGGCACAAGACCGGTATGCCAGTCGCTGCAGTTTACTACGTCCGGCTGAAAACCAACGGTTTTCATCATCTCAACCGCGGCCCGGGAAAAGAACATAAACCGCTCCGCATTGTCCCAATACTCTCCCTGAGGCGTCCTGTAAAGTTCTTCGCGGTCAAAAAAAGATCCGCTCTGTATAAAATACACGGGTATGTCCGTATCCGGAATTGTTGTTTCGTATATTTCCCCGACATGCTCCGTCAAGGCAATATCAACAGTTACTTTTTTGCCTGTCGGCTTTATATTGAATTTTTCTTTGGATATTGAAGAGTAGCCCGGCATTACAAGGCGTACATCATGCCCCATCTCCCTGAGAGCTTTTGGCAGCGCACCCGCAACATCCGCCAGACCGCCGGTTTTGGCAAAAGGAACCGCTTCTGACGCGGCAAAAAGAATTTTTAATTTTTTTTCGCTGCGTCTTTTTCCCGCCGGTTTTTTTTCTCTGCTTTTTTTTTCCGCTTCCATTATATACCGCCTATCCCATTATAATTTCAGCGGTTACTTTTTTCCCGGATGCTTTCGGTATGATATTTCCTTTAATTTCTTTCCCGTCCACTGACATTTTCGCAACCCCTTTATTCACCTTTTTGGGGTTTTTTACTTCTATCTCATATACGGTTCCTCTGTATTCTCTCTTTACTTTAAATCCTTTCCATTTCTTTGGAATACACGGATCCACAGTAAGTCCGTCAAACTCCGCTCTTACGCCCAGAATATACTGCGACGCCGCCACAAAGTTCCATGCAGCGGTTCCTGTAAGCCATGAATTTTTAGCCTGCCCGAAATCCCTGTGATCCTTGCCCGCAATCATCTGCGAATATACATACGGTTCTGTCGAATGCAGGTCCGCATATTGATTTGCCGCAGAGGGAAGTATTGCTTTATAGTATTCAAACGCTCTTTCACCGTTGCCCAGCATTGCTTCGGCAATCATTGCCCAGGGATTTGTATGGCAGAAAATCCCCGCATTTTCCTTAAGGCCGGCCGGATATACCGATACGTAACCGAGCTCTTCGTGATATTCCGTGTAGCCGGGTGAAAACAGCACAAGCCCGTGTTTGGTAGCCAGATTCTTTTTCACATTGTCCATAGCGGATTTTGCTCTTTCCCCGTCAGCTACGCCTGCCATAACAGCCCACGTCTGGGCATTGAGCCATATTTTCCCTTCTTTGCTCTGCGCGCTTCCTATAACATTTCCATTATCGTCAAAACCTCTTACATACCACCGGCCGTCCCATGCTTTCTGATTAAGCCTTTTGGCCATCTCACCGGCCATTTGTCTGTACTTTTCGGCATCAAGAATGCGCCCTGACCTTTCAGCCAGTTCCGCCACGAGTTTCGCGGATAAAACAAACTGGTGCGCCACCATCACCGAAACGCCCAGACCTTTCGGCCCTTTTAAATTCAGGCTGTCATTCCAGTCCGCAAATCCGGATTTACACAGTTTATGATGTCCGACAGCTTCCCACGAATAATCAATTGCACGGGAAATATGTTCATACATTTTCCCGACAGAACCATCTGTATAAGGAACCTTTTTATTTAAAAACTCAAAATCCCCAGTTTCTTTTATATATTTCGAAACCGCAAGAGGCAGCCATAAATGATCGTCGCCGTAACCTTCCTTCATTCCTTTTCGTGTAATCGGCCAGTACTGATGCATTGCCCTGCCTTCAGGGAACTGTATGGAAGAAAGATCCACCAGACGCTCCTTTACTTTTTCCGGTATCTGATGAACAAACCCCAGAGTATCCTGATTTGAATCCCTGAATCCCATTCCTCTTTCTCCGCCCGCCTCATAATAAGAAGCCGACCGGGACCAGTTAAATGTTGTCATGCACTGATACTGGTTCCATACATTTACCATTGAGTTCATTGCTTTATCCGGCGTCTGCGCGGAATATTTATTTAAAAGACCGTCCCAATATCCATTCAGTTCCTGCAGCGCTTTATCAACAGCGCCTTTGGCAGAAAACTTCTTAAATGTTTTCTGTTCATTTCCCGGTTTTTCTTCATATCCCAGTATAAATATTACCTCTTCTTCTTTTCCAGGCTTAAGATTTACGTTTACATGCAGCCCGCCAAATGGCCCCCACCCTGAAGCCTCTCTGTTTTTGCACTTTCCATTTATCACTGATTCCGGCGCTGATTCTCCGCCGTATCTTCCCGTGAAGTCCTGCCGGATCCCGTCAAAACCCGCGGGCTTTTTGCTTGACCATATGTAGGAAAAATGTTCTTTATGTACATGATACATTGTCATATGGTAAACCGCGTTGTTTTTAAATTTCGTCTGTCCGATATTCAGGTTGTACTGAAAATCCGTCATATCATTCATTGCGTCCCACATACAGAATTCCGCATAAGTAAAAAGACTGAGTTTTCTTGGATTTTTTGTGTTGTTCTTAAGTTTCAGCCTCCACACTTCAAGATTTTCCCCCAGAGGAGTAAAATATAACGCTTCACTTTCTATTCCCGAATATTTTGCTTTGATTTTTGTATAACTCAGCCCTACACGGCATTCATATTTATATTTTTTAAGATCCTTTAAAACCGGCTGCCAGGAAGCTGACCAATAATCATTTTTTTCTTTATCTTTTATATAAATATATCTTCCCGGCCGGTCCATAGGAACATTATTATACCTGTATCTTAATATTCTTCTGTGCGCCGCATCCCTGAAAAAACTGTATCCGCCCGCTGTATTTGACATTAAGCCGCAGTAGCCTTCAACACCCAGATAATTTATCCAGGGAAGCGGTGTATCCGGTCTTGTAAGAACATATTCTTTTTTTGCGTCATCAAAGTAGCCGTATTTCATTAATTTCCTCCGGTTTTTTTCCGCCTGACAGCGGTTTTTTTTGTATTATGCCGAAAAAAAAGGATAGGGGGAAATGCAATAACCCGCCTATCCTTTTTTATTATAAAATTTCACTGAAATTTTTCTTAAAACTTCCCTATAATTGACAGGTACTGTACAGGCGTCAGTTCATTAGAAACATAAGCATAATCAATACCTATGAAATACCAGCGCAGACTGGCGCCCATACTCCAGTCAGATTCCTGCTGCAGCCCTTCCAATTCTCCATAAGATTTTATGCCGCCTCTTAAGCCGATCATTTTGTTCCACCATACTTCAAGCCCCGCGTGTATGAGCATCTGATATTTGGTATCCAGATCAAGAGCCGCGGTAACTTCAAAATCCTCAACCGGAAGCGTATATGATATGCCGGGTTTTATATTAAGAGGCACTGTTTCCTCTCCTCCGGAAGAAGAGCCGCCGGAATCCCATGTAATCGCTGTATAAACATCCTGTATATTGACGCCTATACGCAGATCCCCTATTTCTTCGGCAAAATCACCGATATTTGCAAGGAGCCCTATATCAAGCCCAAAACCCGTATAGCCGACATCCATATAATTTGTTCCGCCCTCATCAAGAGCCGGGTAGCTGCCCAAAAGAACCTTTACCGTAGCACCCGCGGAAAAACCTTTGGCAAGGCTGTTTGCATAAGCAAGATAAACCGTATTATCCGAATTTTCCGCAACCGTAATAATATCCCCTTGTGTATTTGTTATAAATATGTCGCCTATCGCCTGTCTGAGCCATCCTATGCCCAAGGCGCCCGCGCTTTCGCCCATATTTGAAACAAGATTCACATAAGAATATTTTGTATCAAGATCATTTATCTTTGTAAGTTTTACACTTGACACTTCAACGCCGACAATACTCGTCATCCCCGCGGAATTCCAGTAAGAAGTAGACGCATCATCGGCAATCGCCGCAAAGGTTCCGCCCATCCCCAGCGGCCTTGCACCGACACCGATAGACATTGATTCACCCGCGAAATCGCCTTCCGCGTAGGCATTAAAAGCAAATCCAATACATAAAACAACAACAAAAAACCCGTGTAAAAATTTCATATGTAAACAACCTCCTTAAATAATTTTTTTGCCATTTTTCGGTGGTTTTATACTATAGCCTCTTCTGTTGCTGAATCAAAAAAATGACTTTTATTCATATCAAAAACCAGCTCTATTTCCTGATTTATATTTATATCCGTATCAGACTCCATTTTTGCTATGAACGGACTTTTTCCTGTTGTTAAATATATAAGATTTTCCGAACCCAGCATTTCCACCACTTCCACGGTTGCGGCAAGTGTGTTGTCCGCACCGGCGTTCGGAGCATAAACCTTATCGTATATGTCTTCGGGCCTTATTCCCATTATTACTTCCTCACCCGCTTTTTCTTTAAGTTTTTCCGCCATATTTTCCGGGATCCGCACCTCAAAATTCTCTTCATTAAAATACAGTCCCTCTTTTTTTTCTTCAAGGAACCCTTCCATAAAGTTCATTGAAGGACTGCCGATAAAACCCGCCACAAACTTATTCACAGGCTTGTCATAAAGCGTTTTGGGATCAGCGATCTGATGAATCTCCGCATTTTTCATAACAACGATCTTCTCGCCCATTGTCATTGCCTCTATCTGGTCATGTGTTACATATATCATTGTAGCCTGAAGCCTTGTATGAAGTTTGGAAAGCTCCGCCCTCATCTGAACCCTTAATTTCGCGTCAAGATTTGAAAGCGGCTCGTCAAACAAAAATACTTTTGGTTTTCTTACTATCGCTCTTCCCACAGCCACTCTCTGGCGCTCACCGCCGGAAAGCTGCTTTGGTTTTCTGGCCAGAAGCCGTTCAATGCTTAAAATATCCGCGGCTTCTTCAACCCTTTGTTTTATCTCTGCTTTCGGATATTTACGCAGTTTAAGGCCGAATGCCATATTATCATATACCGTCATATGAGGATAAAGCGCGTAATTCTGAAAAACCATTGCAATATCGCGGTCCTTCGGCGGTATGTCATTCACAAGTTTATCATCAATAAAAAGTTCACCGGCGGTTATTTCTTCAAGGCCCGCTATCATTCTTAGCGTTGTTGTTTTTCCGCATCCGGACGGGCCCACAAGAATCAAAAACTCTTTATCCTCACAGACTATGTCCGCGTTTTTCACGGCAACTATATCATTATATTTTTTCTGAATGTTTTTCAATACTACTCTGGCCATTTAAATCCTCCGTTTTATGATTTAATTATACTGCAGTGCAGTTTTCTTTTTCTCGGCCCGTCAAATTCGGCAAAATAAATACCCTGCCACCTGCCGAGTACAAGTTTCCCGCCGCTGATAATAAAAAAACTCCCTCCGCCAAAAATAGATGCTTTTAAATGAGAGTCCGAATTGCCTTCAGCGTGTTTATAATTATCATTTTCCGGTATGAGCTGATTCATTTTTTTCATCATATCGTCTTTCACCGACGGATCCGCATTTTCGTTGCAGGCAAGTCCGGCTGTTGTGTGGGGGACATAGAGAAAAACAATGCCGTCATCCACACCTTTAACAACAGACCGCACTTTATCGGTAATATCTATCAGTTCTTCCCTCTTTGAAGTGCTTATGTCAAGTGTCTCCATATTTTTACGGAAACTTAACCGTAAGCCCTGCTCTGTGCGCACTGCCAAGAACACCAAGCTGCCTGTAAGCATAATCTATTTCATATATGTCTATCTTTATGCCGGCTCCTATTACAAAACCCGCCATTATTGACGGGCCCGCATAATTTTCATAATACCTGTTCTTATCAAACATACCCTGGTACTGATATCCCATTCTCAGAACAAGAAGATCCCTGTACCAATACTCCATACCGGCCGCTATTATTCCGTTGGTTTCAATAGGCTGAGCGTATTCAAGATTCAGCATAAAATTTCTTATGCCCGTATAGCTTAATCCTGCCCTTAATATTACCGGCAGAAGAAACGCTTCACCGAAACCGAATTTCGGGCCTAAATTCTGCACTGACATTCCGGCCTGAAGCCCTTCAATCGGAAGCTTATATATCGCCCCAATATCCGCGGCAAAACCAAAAGCACCCTCTTCATCAATGCTCTGATTAAAACCTTTTACGGCAATACCCAGTGAAAGTTTATTGTCTATAACCGTTCCATAAGCTAAATTTACGGCTATATCATTCCCTGAAAAATCCCCCTCCGGATTTCCAAGTTCATCCCAGCTTTGTATTGAACCATAATTGACATAAACAAGGCTCATTCCAAAAGTTCCGATTTCACCCGCCGAATATGCAGCCGCTATATAATCATAAAAAATATCAACTATCCATACCGCATGCATCAGAGATACTTCAGTACCTTCAATCTGCGGCAGTCCGGCGGGATTCCAGGATATCGCATTTACATCATCCGCGGCAGCCACAAAAGCCCCCCCTAAAGAAATCGGCCTTGCACCCTGTTCCAGTTTCAAAAAAACAGCTCCCGTAGTCCCCTGATCCGCAAATAATCCGGAAGAAAACAGAGACAACAATACCGCTATAACAACTGTTTTTTTCACTGCTTTCAAATGCATAACTTTCTCACCTCTTTAAATCAAATATATCATTATTACAACCGCATGTCAATAACTAAAATCCCTTTATTTAAAGCACTTTTTGGACTTTTCCCAAACATCCGGACTTCTTTTTTTTTTCATTTGCGGTTTTGCGGTTAAGGAAAACAATCCGTTCTTTCCGGGCCTGTTTCCCGCACAAAAAAAACACCGCATTATCCGGAAAAGTCGCCTCCGTACATGATCCATCTGTACTTTTCTTCTTTTTGAGTTCTTGCGTACAGAAAAATATACTCTTTTTCTTCTACTGCCGCCGCAAAAACATAATAAATACCGAATTTATCAAAACCCTGTTTCAGAGGTTCCATATCATATATTTTATCAGCCCCGCCTTCCGCATTCAGCCTGTATATATTGTCATTGCTCATAACAAATACAGATCTTCCCGATGATATAATCGTGTGAATCGGTTCATTAAAACCCGCGATTTTTCCGCTTTTGTTCTTCCCCCCCTCAAGTTCGTAATAATTCACTTCGTGCACGGAATCTTCCGCGCCTTTTTGTATGACAAAAACCCGCCCGTTAAAAACAGCATACCGGGCCGCTTCTTTTATATCAAAATATCCGCGGTTTCCGTCAAGTTTTCTCACCCGTACATTTCTTTTTTCTTCCTGCCCGATATATCCATAACATGCATATTTGCCGTTCTCTGAAAAAACCGGTTTGAAAAAGATCTTTTCAAGAATAATTCCGCTCATGCTCATTTGGGATTTTTCTCTCTTTTTCACGGGCTCCGAGAAAATAATTTCCCGGGCCGCTGTATCCGCGATTCCGATAGTTGAATTCACGGAAGTTCCGAGCTTCATTGTAAATCCCATAAGTTTTTTATCGTCCGAATAGGAAATATGAGTCATTCTTTTTGCATCCAGCCGGGTTTCGCCGTCTTCCCCTTTCATTTTTATATGGAAATTTTTAAGTTCAAATTCCCCGGCGCTTTCCCATTCGCTGCTCCGGCTTAAAATATCATTTTTATAAAAACGGCCGTCTTCCCAGTACATCAAAGAAACGGCATCAGGCATTAAAAATGATTTGTCCATATAGGAAGGGGGTATTTCTTTGATTTCGGCAAAACTGCCTTTGGGAAGATTCAGCCCGCCGCAGGAAACAAAAAACACACCCGCGGCAGCGGCGGCAGCATACAAAAAGAATTTTTTCTTCATTGCATCTATACTTTTTTTCTTCTGCTCAGCAGGCGGACAGCTTTCAGCCTTGCCATCTCATGCACAAGCTGTGCGTGTATTTTATCATAGTCAACATCCGTATGTTCTTTTGCTTTTAAAAGACGCTCTTTTTCTTCTTTGCGTTTTTTTATCTTTTCCACGTCTACTTCCCCTTCTCTGTCCGCGGTTTCAACCAAAAGAACTATTTTTTCCCCCGTCACTTCCAGATAACCTCCGGACACAGCCATTAACTCCTCGCTGTTATCTTCATTTTTCATGGAAACAACGCCCGGGGCCAGTATTGTCGCAAAAGGAGCGTGCCCCGGCAGAACTCCGAACTCCCCGTCAATTCCGGGCGCGGACAGACCTTTTATGTTTCCTTCAAATATCCTCTTTTCCGGTGTTACTATATCAATATGAATAAGATTAGCCATTACGGTTCTCCTTTAATCGGTCATACTCTTTGCTCTTTCCAGCACCTCTTCTATGCTTCCGGACATATAAAAAGCCTGTTCGGGAATGCTGTCCATCTCCCCTTCAACAAGTTTCTTAAATCCCGCTACCGTATCTTTAACGGATACATATTTTCCGTCATGCCCCGTAAACTGTGAAGCGACAAAAAACGGCTGAGAAAGATATTTCTGTATTCTTCTTGCTCTTGCGACTATAAGTTTATCCTCTTCCGCCAGTTCGTCAATTCCAAGAATCGCTATTATGTCCTGAAGATCCTTATATCTCTGAAGTATTCTTTTTACTTCCATGGCAACATAGTAATGCTCATCTCCGACAACTTCAGGCTTTAAGATAGTTGAATTGGAATCAAGCGGGTCAACCGCGGGATATATCCCCAGAGCCGACAGCGGCCTGGACAAAACAGTTGTTGCGTCCAGATGCGCAAAAGCTGTTGCCGGCGCCGGATCCGTCAAATCGTCCGCCGGAACATATATCGCCTGAACAGAAGTAATAGAACCCCGTCTGGTTGAAGTTATCCTTTCCTGAAGCTCCGCCATTTCCGTCGCAAGGTTCGGCTGATAACCTACAGCCGACGGCATCCTCCCCAAAAGCGCGGATACCTCAGAGCCTGCCTGAGTAAAACGGAATATATTATCAACAAACAAAAGAACGTCCTTGCCGCCTTCGTCCCTGAAATATTCGGCAACCGTAAGCGCGGTAAGCCCGACCCTGAGCCTGGCCCCGGGCGGTTCATTCATCTGCCCGTAGATAAGCGATGTTTTGTCAATAACACCGGACTCCATCATTTCAAGCCTCAGATCGGTGCCTTCCCTGGTTCTCTCGCCTACGCCGGCAAACACGGAAAAACCTCCGTGTTCCTGCGCGATATTTCTTATCAGTTCCATTATAACAACAGTCTTGCCCACTCCCGCACCGCCAAAAAGCCCTACCTTGCCGCCTTTCGGATACGGGCATAAAAGGTCAATAACTTTAATTCCTGTTTCAAACATCTCGGTTGTTATTGCCTGTTCCTCAAACGACGGCGGCCTTTTTCTTATGGCACTGTAGCTTTCCGCATTAACAGGACCCATGTAATCAACCGGTTCCCCGAGAACATTCAGAACCCTTCCCTGAGTTGCAGTTCCCACAGGGACCTTTATCGGCGCGCCCGTATCAATTGATTTCATGCCTCTGGAGATACCGTCAGTGGAGCTCATAGCAACACACCGCACCGTATTGTCTCCTATATGCATTGCAACCTCTGTAGTAAGGTCAATATTGCGGGTTTCATTATTCATTTCATAAGAGCCTTCAACTTTTACCGCATTATAAATCTGCGGAAGATGCCCTTCGGGAAATTCCACATCTATAATAGGCCCTATAACCTGTACCACTCTTCCTTCTTTTGTCGGCATATTCAATCCTCCTGCTTTTATTTTCTCCGCACACATATGCGGTTTTTTATTTGCCTTTTATTGCTTCCGCTCCTCCGACTATCTCAAGTATCTCGTTTGTTATTGCCGCCTGTCTGGTCTTATTCGCGAGAAGAGTAAGGTCGCCGATCATTTCGCCCGCATTGATCGTGGCCATTTCCATCGCAACCATCCGCACACCATGCTCCGACGCCTGGGATTCAAGAACCGCACGGTATAAAGTTGTTTTTATGTACCTGGACAGCAGGTTGTTCAAAAGCGCCTCTTCCGCAGGTTCATATATAAAATCCCTGGCCGTCTTCTCCTCGGTCTTTTCCTCAAAAACAACCGGCAGCAGCTGTCTTTTCACTATCTTCTGCTGAAGGTTTGACTGGAACATACTGTAAACAAGCGTTACTTTTGATATTTCTTCAGCCTCATATTTTTCCGCAACGCTTTTTCCTATTTCATCTATATCTTCCCAGTCTATATGTTTATCGTTGAATTTAAATTTTTCCGCGCCTTTTCCGAATTTTCTCAAAAGATCCATTACTTTTTTCCCTATGTAATAAACACAAATGTCCGGATTTTCCCTGAACATATGCATAACTTCTTTTGAAATATTCGTATTGAAGCTTCCGCAGAGCCCTTTATCCGCGGAAAGCACAATAACCGCTTCTTTTTTTACGCCCGTATTTTTTTTAAGCAGCGGATAATGTTCGCCTTCGGCATCCGCGATAAGTTCATTTATGACCTCTATGATCTTGTCGGAATACGGCCTTGCCGCAAGTATTCTTTCCTGCGCCTTTCTCAGTTTTGCGGCGGCAACCATTTTCATGGCCTTGGTTATCTGCTGTATATTCTGAGCGCTTCTTATTCTTTTTTTTACTTCTCTTAAAGTCGCCATATAAACTCTCCCGCATACACCCGCCTTTTAAAACAGCGGGCAGGATAATATTTTTTAAACAATTTTCTTGAAATTTTCTTTGAACTCTGTTATCGCCTTATCAAGTTTTTTATTCAGGGCCTCTGACAGTTTTTTTTCGGTTGTTATTGCGTCTCTTACCGAAGCATGTTTTTCCTTTATATGCTTTATCAGTCCTCTTTCAAACTCATCCAGATCCTCAAGCTCCACGTCATCCAGAAATCTGTTTATGCCCGCGTATATTATTATAACCTCATCCTCCACATCAACCGGCATATACTGCCCCTGTTTTAATATTTCTTCCATCCTTTTTCCCAGAGCCAGCTGTCTTTCCGAAGCCTTGTCAAGCTCAGTGCCGAACTGCGCAAAAGCAGCAAGCTCCCTGTACTGTCCCAAGTCCAGTTTTAATTTACCCGCGACCTGTTTCATTGCTTTTATCTGAGCGGATCCGCCGACTCTTGAAACAGAAAGCCCCACATTGATAGCCGGCCTTATGCCCGCCGAGAACAGATTGCTTTCAAGAAATATCTGTCCGTCCGTAATGGATATTACATTCGTGGGGATATACGCGGATATATCGCCTGCCTGTGTTTCAATTATAGGAAGCGCGGTAAGCGAGCCCGCACCGTGCTTGTCATCAAGTTTTGACGCCCTTTCAAGAAGCCGCGAATGAAGATAAAACACATCTCCGGGATATGCTTCACGCCCGGGGGGCCTTTTCAAAAGCAGCGACATCTGTCTGTAGGCAACCGCGTGTTTTGAAAGATCGTCATAAACACACAATACATGCCCGCCGTTCCACATAAATTCCTCTCCCATTGCACAGCCCGCATAAGGCGCAATATACAAAAGAGGCGAGGGGTCCGAAGCGCCCGCAGCCACAACTATCGTATATTCCATTGCCCCGTGTTTTTCAAGGTTGTCAACAACTCTGGCTACGGTTGACTGTTTCTGCCCTATAGCAACATAAATACATATAACATCTTTTCCCTTTTGATTTATTATACTGTCTACCGCAACCGCTGTTTTACCCGTCTGCCTGTCTCCTATTATAAGCTCCCTCTGGCCCCTTCCTATCGGTATCATCGCGTCAATTGCTTTTATTCCGGTCTGCAGCGGCTCGTGCACCGGTTTTCTGTCAACAACACCGGGCGCTTTCACTTCAACTTCTCTTAATTTATCTGTTTTTATCGGGCCCTTGCCGTCTATCGGCTGTCCAAGAGGATCAACTACCCTGCCTATCAATTCTTTTCCCACGGGCACAGAAAGAATTCTGCCCGTTCTTTTTACAACGTCCCCTTCTTTTATATTCTTGTCATCACCCATCAGAACAACGCCCACGTTGTCTTTTTCAAGGTTCAGCGCAACACCGAACACCTCTCCCGGAAATTCCAGAAGCTCCATGGACATGGCATTATCCAGCCCGTAAACACGGGCAATGCCGTCGCCGACCTGTATGACTTCGCCTACTTCGGACAACTGTATCTTTGTTTCGTAATTCTCGATCTGAGCCTTTATTATGTTTGTAATCTCTTCCGGTCTTATCTCCATCTTTCTTCCTCCTTCTTATTAAACGGGAATATTCTTTTTTATTTTATTGTTGTTTTTTCTTTTTTACGCTTTTTTTCTTCTTTTTAACCGCGGTTTTTTTCTTTTTCGGGGCTGTTTGCTTTCTTTTTTTGCCCTCTTTCGCGGGGTTCCCGGCTTTAAGACTGTTTTTCATCTCCTGAAGGCAGGTGCTCAGGCTGGCGTCTATCCGGATCACTTTGTCCTTTATTATTATTCCGCCCAGAATGCCTTTATTCACCCTTGCATCAACCATAACTTTTTTCTTTAACCTTGTTTCAAGCCCTTTAACAACCCGGTTCTTTTCCGCCGGACTGAGAGGGTAGGCTGTTTCAATGATCATCTTTTTTATGCCGTTGCTCTCATCGCACTTTTCCGCAAATACTTCCGCTGCCGCAAAAAATATATATTCACGCTTCTTTTCTATGAGCATACACAGAAAATCAAGAGACAGTTTCGAAACTGTTTTTTTGAACTCTTTTGTGACAAGTGCTGTTTTTTCATCTTTTGATATCCCCGGATGACGCAGAATCTTTATAAGTTTCTTATTTGAATCCAGGGATGACACCATGAGCCCAAGGTCTTTTTTTACTTCCTCTGTCTTTCCCTGTTCCGAAGCGAGCTGAAAAAGCGCTTCAGCGTATTTTTTTGGTAATGTGAGATTGATCATTTTCACGCATCCTTGTCAGTTTTTCGAAATATCCTGCATCGCCTGCTCAACCGCTTCTGTTGAGGCTTTTTTTGTGATATTTGCTTTAATTACTTTTTCCGCCGCCAGCATGGAGATATCGATCATAGAGCCTTTTACCTCTTCTATGGCGCGTATCTTTTCGGTTTCTATCTCTTTTTTTGCGGCTTCCAGCATCCTTGAACTTTCTGTTTTTGCATCTTCCATAATCTGCTGTTTTACCTGTTCGCCGTCATATACTGCTTTTTCCATGGCGGCCTTTGCCTCGGCTTTAAGGTCTTCCAGTTTTTTTTCATAACCGGTCTTCAAGTTTTCTATCTCTTCCCTGCCTTTTTCAACTTTGTCTATACCGCCTCTTATGAGCTCATCACGGTCTTTGAGAGTTTTTGAAAGTTTGCTTATATACAGTTTCCATACAAGCGGCATTGCCAGCAAAAAAGTAATGATCTGAAGACTAAATACAACCCAGTCAACTTTTACCATATCGGTTCCTCCTTGATCCAAAGCAGCGGCAAAAACCGCGGCCCGTCGCGTAAATTATAAGTGCGGCGGCAGGTTTTTCCTGCCGCTTGTATTTATCCCAAAAACAGACCCGTGTAAGGGTTTGCGAATAACAGAATAAGCGAAATAACAAGAGCA
Source organism: uncultured Spirochaetia bacterium (assembly GCA_964439215.1). Lineage (GTDB taxonomy): Bacteria > Oederibacteriota > PGYV01 > PGYV01 > CAYTNY01 > CAYTNY01. The sequence continues at coordinate 5,082 of CAYTNY010000042.1, read as the reverse complement.
TAGATACTAAGCGACTCAATAAAAGCCAGTCCGAGAATAAGCATTGTCTGTATCTTCCCGGCTGCTTCAGGCTGCCTCGCGACACCTTCGGTTGATTTCGATATTGCTGTTCCCATTCCGATACCGCCTCCGAGCGCGGCAAGACCAATTGAAAGAGCTGCCGCAAGTACAACATAAGCGAAAAAGTCAACACTTCCGCCCGCTGCCTTTCCTGCATCGGCTGCTGCTTCCTCCGCGAACAGAGTGCCTGCAAACACCGCAATTACGGCTGCTGCCATTAAAAGTACTGTTGCTTTTTTCAAACCACTCACCTCCTAATCGTATTGCATGATTTTTTAATATTTTATTCACTCATTAAAGAGCGCCGGTAATGTATATCAGTGCGCGGAATCTCCTTCTTCATGCGCCGCCACCGCTCCTGCTATGTACAGCGCCGTAAGAAGTGTAAATACTCCTGCCTGCACAATGCTGAAAAGTGTGCCAAGAATTATTATAAGCGGCCTTAGTATAAAAGAAAATCCCGCTAAAAAACCGTCCACACCGCTTGCAGGCGGCTGCAGCTGAAGAAACAGCGACGGCGGATAAAACATTGTAACCAGGACTATAAGTACTCCGAGCAGAATTTCTTTTGCCATTATATTTCCGAAAAGCCTGAACGAAAGCGAAACCGGCCTTGAAAGCTCTGAAACCAGTTCAACAAAGAAAATAAACGGCCTGATCCACGCCGGAAGAGTACCGGGGCCCATAAAGTGTTTGAAATATTTAACCACGCCTTTATCTTTTATGCCTTCGTAATGTTCCGTTATAAATACCACCGCCGCAAGCGCCACTGTATTGCTGAGCATTGATGTCGGGGACAAGAGCCCCGGCACGAGCCCCATAAGGTTGCCTACCAGTATATAAAAGAAAAGCATCAAAAGAAGCGGATAGTACCTGGGAGCCTTGGGGCCGATAAGATTGTCCGCATATGTTGTTATATAAGTCACAACCCATTCAACAAGGTTTTGAGAGCCTTTGGGCTTCATTTTTATATTTCTTGTCCCAAAAGCTATAATGCCTATTACTATTAACCAGTCTAGGATCATCATAACAACAATAGCAAACGCATGATTATCCAAAAAAGGCACCTGTGACTGAAAATGCAGCGATTCTCCCATGTCAGCTCCTTATTGTCTTGATTTTATTTATAACCGTACATTCTATTATTATTCCCGCCAGGCTCACCGTAAAACCGGTCAAAAAACCCGAAAGACTGTAATACTCTTTAAATTTTATAAGCATATACAGCATCAACACAAATACAATGATCTTAATTATATAAACAATACCCGCTAAAACTCTTGCTCCGGTTTTCATTCCTTCCGAAGATCCTAAAATAAGTTTTTTTACGGTAAATACTATAATAAAATAATTTATAATGCCCAGCGTGTAGCCTGTCAGCATTCCGTTTACAAATTTTCTCTCAATAAAAAAGAACAATACGGCCTGCATAAAAAAAAGGGCTCCAAAAACAGCTGCGGTTCTACTTTTTTCTGTCATTTTTAATGAACTCATAATAAATATATACAAAACCCGATACCGCGCCGAAAAGAAGCATAAGTATCGTAAAAACCGGAGACAATCCGGTTAATTTATCTATCAATATCCCTATTCCAAGCCCCGCAAAAGTGGAAATAACAAGCGTAAAACCAAGATGTCCCACTTCTGCCAGACTTTTAAAGAGCTCTTTTTTATCATCATCCATATATTGCCTTTCAAAACATCGTTCCCATTAAGGTATAAAAAAAATTGCCTTCAGAAATCTTCAGGCTTTGCGTCCTTCAGAAATTTTTTGAATTCTTCCATTTCTTTTGCCGCTTTTTCTTTATCCATAATAGTGGCTTCCATGATCACGCTTTCCGTAACAAATATCGGCGCCCCCAGACGCAGCGCAAGCGCGATCGCGTCTGACGGCCGGGAATCCACTTCAAATTCTTCCTTATCCTTTTTCAAAAGAACTTTCGCAAAAAAGGTATTTTTCTTTATATCATGAATAATTATTTTATCCGCGGATACATCCAGCGCCGCAACAATTCCTTTTATAAGATCGTGGGTCATCGGCCTGGGAACATCTATATGCTCCATTGCCACCAGGATGGCATCCGCCTCATAAACACCTATCCAGATAGGCAGAAATCTTTTTTCCTCGCTGTCAGTAAGTATAACAACAGGCATCCTTGTCGTGCTGTCAATTGCCAGCCCGTTCACTTTCATCTCAATCATCCGATGCACCCTCTTTAATATATTCCTGCTCAAGAGCAGCACTCAAAATAATACTTTTTGATATTACTACAACATCTTTTTTTTTTCAACATAAAATTCAAACTATTTTTGCTGCTTAAAAAAACTATAGGCAATTCCCACAGATAAAACATTTTTTATCTGTGCGGCATGAACAGTATTTTTATTATATAAAACAACAAAATCATACCGCACCTTTATAAAATCATTCACGGCAGCGCTTATGACATTTTCCCATTCCACGTCCACCCGGTCAAGTGCATAAAAACCGCCGAAAAAACTCATATCCGAGCGGAGTCTTACATTCTCCATAACCGGAGCATCCAGATGAAAAGACAGGCTCGCTCCAGCAGTGTTTATTACAGTTTCGCCGCCGGGTCCTATGTACCGTTCGGCAAAATCCTCTGCCAGTGTCTGTTTCATGCCAAAACCCGTTCTTATGGTAAATACATCCGCAGGCTTAAGCGACATACCCACGGTCTGTCTTATATATGCGGGGTCAAGTATCCGGGAAATCTCCTCTGCCGGCTCCCGGTCATAATCAAAACCGGGTGCAAGCTGGGTTTCAAACATAAACTCCGCATAAGGATTTATATTTTCCCAGATTTTCCGGTTGTAACGTGTTTTGAATTTTAATTTATCCTCCTGCTTTCTTCCTCCGATGCCTTCTATTTCTGATTTTCCGTATTTTAATACAAACTCGTTCACCCATATAAACCGCGGCGTTTCATAGATCAATCCCGCGTCAACCGCTGCCTGCCAGGAAGTGCTGTTTTCTCCGCCGGAGGCCCAGTTTGAAAATCCTGTTTCGGAAAAATGTATCATGATATCCAGTTCCGGTTTAAAAGAAACTTCTTTTCCGGCAGGCGCCTTTTCATCCTTGGTTTCATCAGGAACTTCCTGTGCGCCGGCAGACAAAACAGGCCCCATTAACAGAAGAATAGCCAATACTGTTTTTTTCAAAATATACCTCCTATTTGTTTTCTTCCTTAAACAGCCTTACAAAGCAGTAAACAACAAGAAAAATTATCGTCACCCACGCAAGCGCCATCATGATCATACCGCCGAGCGTCATATCACACCTCCCCGGCTTTTTTTCTCTTTGCCCATGCCATCTTTACCATAATCACCAGAAATAAAAATATTGCCGCAAGAACAGCCCTTGTTCCCAGAATATAGTTTTTATTCTCCGGCGGTATATTTTCCATCATAATTACAGGAACCGCATCCTGAACCAGCCAGCCGGTTAAAATCGCAATAAGAAATACGGGTGTTATATATTTTATTATAAATTTATACACCTTCGGTATTTTCATCTGAGCGCCTTTATGCACCTCTTCCCATGCTTTATCAATACCGAATACCCATGAAAAAAGAATTGCCTCAACCGTTCCGAACAGCACAAGCGCAAATGTGCCTCCCCAGAAATCAAGTTCATCAATCACTCCTTTTCCTATAAAAAATATTGCCGGCTGAATCAGCACGAAACTTACCGCCGCGATTATACCAATGGCTTTCTTTCTTGATGCGTCAAACTCATCCTCAAAAAAAGCTATGGCAGGCTGCAGCATTGAGATTGAAGATGTGACTCCCGCCAAAAACAGAAGAAAGAACCAGAAAAACGCAAAAAGCGACGCCATCGGCAGTTCCCCGAGAATACGGGGCATTGTTATAAAACCAAGCGCAAAGGTTCCGCTTGTCGCGATCTCAACTATTTTCTCAGGCCCGAAAAACGCGAAAGCCGCGGGTATGACTATACTCCCGCCCAGGATCACTTCCGCAAAAGTATTTGTGCCCGCCGAAGACAGCCCGGAAAGAGCAATATCATCTTCCTCTTTCAGATAACTGGCATAGGTTATTATCACACCCATCCCCACGCTCAGTGTAAAGAAAACCTGCCCTGCCGCCGCCAGCCACACCTTTGCATTGCCAAGAGCCTTAAAATCAGGGTTCCACATAAAACCCAGCCCGTCCTTTACGGCCCAGTCAAATTTCACCCCGCTCCAGTCAAGGGTAAGCACCCTTACCGCAAGTATAATTCCCAGAACCAAAAGAAGCGGCATTGCTGTTTTTGCTATGCGCTCTATTCCGCCTTTTATCCCGAAATACAATATACTGAAGTTTATACCGAACGTTATAAGAAAGAATATATAAGCCGGCGAAAAAACGGATTTTACGGCTATGTAGTCGGAAAAATACCTGTCTACCTGCCCCAGCCTCACAGCTTCCGCATATGCATCCGTAAGAGAAAATACAGTAAAGCCCAAAAGCCAGGATTCTATATAGCAGTAATAAAGAAATATCACCAGCGGGCCGAACATTCCTATAACGCCGAAATATTTTATAAATCTGTTTTTTCTTCCCATTGTATGAAATATACCCGGCGCTGTGCCGTGTCCGAAACCGCCGCCGTATCTTCCCGCGGTCCATTCTATCCACATAAGAGGGATACCCACAATGAGCAGCGCCGTAAAGTAAGGTATCATAAAAGCCCCGCCCCCGTTGGTTGCCGCCTGTACGGGAAAACGCAGAAAGTTCCCCAGCCCCACCGCTGATCCGGCAACAGCCATAATAACACCTATCCGCGAGCCCCATCTTTGTCTGGGTTTGTTTGACATAAAAGCCCTCAACAATAAAATTTTCGGGTATTATAAAATATGAATAAGACTTTGTAAAGTTTAAATACGCAAAATTTTTTTTAATATGGATTGCAGGTTTTATTGCAACACTTAATAGAATCGAAGTCCTTTTTTTCGCACATACCGGAGCGCTTAATTCATACAGTTATTTATGTTTCCCTCA
>CAYTNY010000041.1:0-19497 GCA_964439215.1 uncultured Spirochaetia bacterium | reverse complement strand
CTGTATGATATAATTTGACGATTAAACAGGAGATGCGGGTAAGGGACGGCTTGATTGATGAGAGAAGGCGGCGCTCTGCGGGAAGCGTAAATAACTGTATGAATTAAGTGTTCCGGTATGTGCGAAAAAAAGACTTTAATTCTATGAAGTGCTGCAATAAAACCTGCAAACTATAAGCTTTTTGTCTTTTGTTTTTTTTATTGACAAAACAGGAGTGTTTTTGTATTATTGATGCATACTATAAAGTGGTTTATATGCGTATAGTAGAAAGAAGAGGCCGCTGCTTCTCACCTGAAGAGGATATACACTGTTCGGGTTTAAAAGAAGGAACAATTAATATAGAGATGGCGGTATGCCATCTTTTTTTTTAAAAATTTATATGGAGGTGGACGAGATTTCATTCGCTGAACACAGAATTAACAAAGCGATCCGGGTTTCAGAAGTAAGATTAATTGATGAAAACGGTGTGTCGATGGGAGTTTTAAGCACGTCTGAAGCAAAAAAACTTGCAGAGGACAGAGGGCTTGATCTTGTTGAAATGAGCCCGAACGCAAGGCCTCCTGTATGCAAGATGATGGATTACGGGAAATATAAATATGAACAGACAAAAAAAGATAAAGAAGCAAAGAAAAAACAGCATGTAATAGTTGTTAAAGAGGTTCAGATAAGGCCGAATATTGACAAACATGATTTAAAGATAAAACTTGACCGGAGCAGGGCTTTTCTTGAAAAAGGGTTTAAAGTAAAATTTGTAATAAGGTTCAGAGGAAGAGAGCTGGAATACAGAAGAGAAAAAGGCTCTGCAATGTTTGATGTTGTTATAAAAGAGCTTTCTGATGTAGGCGACCTGGAAAGTTCGCCTTCAAACGAAGAAAGAACACTTGTTTTCTACATGGCGCCAAGAAAAGAAAAAACAAAATAAGGAGCGGAAAAATGCCGAAATTAAAGACGAATTCAGCTGCCAAAAAGAGATTTAAAAAAACAGGCTCAGGTAAAATTAAATATAAAAAAGCCGGTCTGCGGCACCTTTTGTACCAGGAAAGCAGCGGTCTTAAAAGACCCAAAAGAAAAAAAGGATATGTCTGCAAGCAGGATAAACCGGCTGTTGAAAAGATGATGCCGTACTAAAAAAAAAGAATAATATAAGGAACCAGGAGGAAAGATAAATGCCAAGAGTAAAACGCGGAGTGACTTCCAAAAAAAGACATAAAAAAATGATAAAGGCCGCCGAAGGATATTACGGCAGAAAGAAAAATCTTTACACCAAAGCCGCCGAACAGGTAATGAAGGGCTGGCAGGCTTCATATACAGGAAGGAAGCTGAAGAAACGGGATTTCAGGAAATTATGGATCGTAAGGATAAATGCAGCCTGCCGGATAAACGGCATTTCTTATTCAAAGTTTATGAGCGGTCTGAAAAAATCCGGAATAGAACTTGACAGAAAGCAGCTTGCGGATCTTGCGGTTGCTGATGCGGCGGCATTTTCAAAGCTTGTTGAGGTTGCGAAAGAAAAAACAGCTGCGGCGGCGTAATGCTGCCATGAAAACCGATCTGCGGCTGATGGGAGAGTAAATGCCTTCAAAAATTAAAAGCGGGAATTTCTCCGCGCTGAAATTTTTTGCATTATACGCTGTTGCGGCGTCTGTGCTTTTTTTTCTTGTTATGTTTTTTTATTCCGGGAAAAGCCTTTCCGCGCCTCTTGATGACGCTTTTATATATTTCCAGTACGCGAAAAATACTGCTCAGGGAAATTTTTTTGAATACGTAAAAGGGGAAGGTTATTCTTCGGGGGCAACAAGCTTTCTTTATGTTTTTATGCTGGTGCCTTTTGCTCTTTTTCTCAAGGGCGGAGCCCTTATAATTGCCGCTTATATAATAGCCGGGACAGCCCTGTTTTTCACGGGCTATTTTGTTTATCTTGCGGCAAAGCAGCTTACCGGAAGCGGATTCTGGGGTTTTGCGGCAGGGCTTTTTTTTGTTACTAACGGCAATATATTATGGGGATATTTTTCGGGAATGGAGATTGCGGTATTTACCGCGCTTATCGTGATATCATTTTATTATCTTATGCAGGAGGGCAGAACAAAGCATCAGATTGTATCCTTGTCCCTTCTGGCGCTGGCAAGGCCCGAAGGTTTTGGCCTGGCGCTTATACTTGCGGGGCTCAAGCTTATAAACAGGCTCTTTGATAAAAAGACCCCTGTGCTGCGGTTTCTGATGCCTGTTGCCGCGGGTTTCTCTTATTTTCTTGTTAATTTTATTTTTACAGGTGATTTTATGCCCAATACAATGAGGGCAAAGTCTAATTTTTCTCTGTATTATTTCAGCTATACCGATATGATAGCGCAGGGATGGGGGCTTTATTTTGATTTTTTAAAAAAAATATTCAACGGAGGAGAACTTCATTATTTTCTTCCGCTGTCTTTTTTTATTTTTTGTATAGGGCTGCTGCCCGGCGCGGCAAAAGAGGCGCGCGCAAAAAAAGCAGGACCGTATATAACAGGTTTTTTCTGGTTTTTTCTTGGCGTGATGTCTACAGTATTTTCTTCTTTTGCGACGGTGCACAATTACAGGTATACAATGCCTTTTACGGTTATTTTTGCGGTTTTTTTTGTATGCGGCCTGTCCGCGCTGGCCTCGCTGCTTAAATTCGGCTCAAAAAACGAAGGGAAAATATTTTCCCGCGCGCTTGTGTCTTTTTTTCTGCTGTTTAATATTTTTACTGTTGCGGCAAATGCGGTTAATTTCGGGCGCGACTGCAGGGATATAAATTCCCAGTCCATTGCGGCGGGCAGATGGCTTAAAGAAAATATAAAGGAAGATGCTCTGATAGCGATAAATGACGCGGGTGCAATAGCTTATTATTCCGAAAAAAGGGTTTTTGACCTGGTAGGGCTTGTTACGAACGGACAGGCAGAGGTGTTTCAGAATGGGAGGCCCGGTGTTTTTGAGAAAATCGAAAAAGTAAAGCCGGATTATTTCATGATACATATTGGATGGTTTAATTACGAACCCTACACACTGTTAGGATCCAGACTGGTTGAGTTTAATATAAAAAGAGAGCCGCCTTATTATGTTGTGGGTTCTCCGGAAGTATGCGTTCCTCTTGATGAAACTCTGCTGGGGAGCGGGAATAATATAATCATAAAAGAACTCATTAAAGGGTACAGGCTGAAAGGGCGCCTGGATGTGTGCAGTCTGCAAAGCGAAGAAGAAAAGGATTACAGGATATGGGTTAAATATGTTTCCGAATATCCCGGAGTTGTTATGAATGAAAACGCTTATGGCCCGGAAAACACACCTGTACTGGATGCGGGCAGGATAACGAGCGGCGGTGAGGAGTTTACCGCGGACAACCTTGAAAAAGGAAAGCCTTTGAGGATAATAAGGAGGACATTTAACGCTCCGCAGAATAAAATCGCTGTATTTATTGACGGTAAAAAAACGGGTGTCTGGGAAACGCCCGAAACAAAAGAATTTTATGAATATGCGTTTGATATACCCGCGGAGTTTATAAAAAATGAGCAGGTCAGAGTCAGGCTTGAAGTTGAGAGCCGCAACAGATATAATACATACCATTACTGGTTTGCGCAGAAGGAGACTGATTTATGAAAAAAAAGAGCAACGCCGGAACAAAAGAAAAAAATACGCCCATAAATGCGATTGCAGGCGCTGTATTGGTGTTTTTTATGATACAGGCGGGCCTGGTGTTTTTTTATAACAACAATAACCTGACGTTTCCGCATATAGAAAGTTTTTATTCTCTGGAAAAAGCTTCCGTGATTGCGGAAAGTAATTTTACTTCAATGAAAACCGATGTTCCTTCAAAACCTGAAATCAACGGTTTTTTGTATCCCGCGGCGGTTTCGCTTATTTATAAAATTTTCGGAAAAAATAATACGGTTCCTGTTCTTTATGTTCTTGCGTTTCTTGCTTTTTTGGTTTCCGCGCTTGCGGTATACCGAATATCCGGCGAGACAGCCGGAAAAAAGTATGAATTGATATCAGTTTTTGTATATATTTCGGCTGCTCCCGTGATACTGGGTTTTTTCAGCGGGTCCGATGTTATGGCGGCGATGGTTCTTATGGCGCTGAATGCTTATTTTGTGTGCTGCCAAACAGAGAAAGGACGGTATAAAGGTGCGCTGATAACAGCGGCTCTGATGACGGCGGTAAATACCGCATCGTTGATATTCGGAGTATGTTCTTTGATATATCTGGCGCTTAAGTTTTACAGAAAAAAAGTAAAGAAGTATTATGCCGCGGCTGTACCGGCTGTTTTTACGGCGGCTTTTCTGATTTTTTCCTTTGTTCTGGCGCGGCTTTTTATAGAAAAATTCACGGCAGGGTATATGCAGGCCCATACAATCTTTAATACGCAAACATTTTATGCGGATACGTTTTTCAAGGATGGTTTTCTTTGGAACAGGGTTCTTCCGCCGTTTCTTGCGGTTTTCTTTTTTATATATGTTGTTGTAAATGCCATAAAGGAATTTAAAACAAAAAATACGGGATTTATAATATATGTTCTTTTAATGACAATGGCCGCGCTGCAGATGGAATTCTTTTCATCCATACCGCTGGAGTCCAAAACAGTTCTTTTTATGCCGCCGTTTTATGCGGTCATGATACCGGCGGGGCTGGGCGGTATTGTTTATTCTGCGGGGCTGTTCAAAGGGCGTCCTTCTGATGTTTTAAACAGGAATAATATAATATATGCATTTTTTGTTTTTATGATCTTTTTTAATTTTATGTTATATTTTGTCCGGACAATAGAGTATAATCAGTTGATAAAATATACGGCATCTGACAAACGGGTGGTAAAATTTATTGAGAGGTAAAAAATGGCGGGAAAAAAGAAAGTGAAGAGAAAAAGCGCGAAAAAAATGAATTACGGGCTGCTGGGCCCTTTTAATCTTGCGGTCATATCCGTTGCCGCGGCATTTACGGGGCAGTATTTCTGGTTTATAAAAAAACAGCTTGAAGCGGGCCTGGTGTTTTTTGTTGCGGCAGGTATTATATTTATACTTGCGGGCGCGGTATACCGTATAAAACAGCCTGAAGCGCTTTCGGATCATAATGACCTCTCCAATGCCGGTAAAGAGAAGAAAAACGCTGTCCCCTTGAAATGGGAAGCGCTTTTGTTTGTTTTGATAATGGCGGCTGCCGTGTTTTTCAGAGTGTATATGATAACCGAAGTTCCTTCCGGGTGTTACAGGGATGAAGGGCAGAATGCAAATGAAGCAATAAATATAATGGAAGGCAGGGTTATTGAAGGCACGGCGCTGCCTGTATATATTGAAAGATTTACGCAAAATGCCGCAATGTATATGTATTTTATAGCCGCGATGTTTAAAATGTTCGGAATAGATGTCCTGCAGATAAGGCTGGTTTCTGTCATACTGGGTACGGCCTCTGTGGGTGCGATGTATTTTCTGCTCCGGTATCTTTTTGGCGTGAACCTTGCGCTTGCGGGTATGTTTCTGCTTGCTGTTATGAGATGGCACGTTAATTTCTCGAGAATGGGATTTCTTGGGATCTTTACGGTGTTATTGTTTATTGTCGTTATATATTTCGCGTACAGGGCCTATAAAGAGAGAAAGTGGACGGATTTCGCGATGCTTGGAATAACTGTGGGGTGGTCTCTTTATTCATATATAGCGGCAAGGCTTATACCCGCGGCGCTGGGCCTGTTTGTCGTGTATCTTCTGATAAGAAAAAGGGATTTTATTTTCAAAAACTGGAAAAAAATGGTTTTAAGCGCGGCGATGCTTGCGGTTGTTCTTATACCTCTGGGGTCTTATGTTGCAAAGCATTCGGATGCTTTTATGACAAGAACCTCAACCGTATCTATCTTCAACGAAGGAATGCTCAAAGCCATAGGCGGTCCTTATGTTGACAGAGAAGGGAACGTGAAGCATTGGACAGAACTGTATGCAAAGAACTTTAAAGAAGCAATGCTTATGTTTAATTATATGGGAGACGGCAATCCCAGGCATAATTACAACAGGAAGCCGATGCTTGATTTTACCACAGGTATGTTTTTTGCCTTGGGATTCCTGTATATGCTCTCAAGATTTTTTAACCCTTATTATTTCTTATATTTCTCGTTCTTTTTTGTTATGCTGCAGGCGGGGCTGCTTTCAATAGAGTCGCCTCAGGCGTACAGGACAATAGCTCTCATACCGCTGACAATTATTGCTGTGGTTGTCGCGCTTGACCGCATCAGGAAATATGCCCGGCTGCAGTACGGGGACAGGTTAAATCCCGTGCTTTTGGGGCTGCTGGTTGCAGGGCTCGTTTATGCCGGTTATGAGAATTACAGGGATTATTTTCACGGCTGGGCAAAAGACCCGGGCGCCTGGGCGGAGTTTTCCACGGACGAATACAATATGGCAAAATATCTGAAAGAACTTGGGCCTGACTGGGTTGGGATAGTAAATCCTGCATGGGTTGACAGTTATACTTTCAGGTTCGCGACAAAACCATATGAAAATTATGTGAAGTTTGAACTCTCGGAATGGATACCCATACGTTCAAAAATATATAAAAATTATGTTTATATACTGGATACAAATTATCTTCCTCTTGTTCCTGTTCTGGAAAAAATGTATCCCGGAGGAAAATATACGGATTTCAGGCATAAATTTCTCGGGAGAATACTTTATTTCACGTATGAAGTGCCTTACAGCGAAGTTAAAAAATATCAGAATAAACCAGTTGTAAACGGGCTGCATGCGGAATATTTCAGGGATGAACATACAAAAGATCTGAAGTCCGTTGAGAATCACTGGAAAGGCGATCCGCGGTTTGAAAGAGTTGATTCGTTTGTGCTGTTCAACTGGACGGTTCCGCCGATTTTGGGGCCTTTTTCCGTTGAGTGGACAGGCAAAATAAAAGCAGAGCAGGCGGGAAAATATATTTTTATGACAAAATCAAATGATTATTCCGATTTGTATATAAACAATAAAAAGATTCTGGAAAATCCGGGCGGAGGCGGGCTGCGCTCCGAGCGCGGGGAAATATTTCTGGAAAAAGGGATGCACAATATCAAATTAAGGTATTATGAAAGCACCAATTATTCTAAAATGCAGTTCTGGTGGCAGCCCCCCGGATCTCTGGAAATGCAGGTTGTGCCGTCGGAAGTGCTGTTTCCTTAAATACGATTGGCAAGAGAGCAGAATAATATAAGAGAGGAAAAACACGTGGGAATAAAAAAGGCAAAAAAGCGGGCAGCTCCCGCAAAAAAGAGAAAGAAAACGAAAAAAAAGATACGCGAAAAAGTAGTGGTAATAATGCCCGCCTATAACGCGGCAAAGACCCTTGAAAAAACTTACAATGACCTGCCCAAGGATTATATAGATGAAGTTGTTCTTGTTGATGATGTTTCAAAGGACGAGACCGTGGCAGTGGCAAAAAAACTGGGCATAAAAGTACTCGTGCACATACAGAATACGGGTTACGGAGGAAATCAGAAGACCTGTTATATGCAGGCGCTTATGGACGGCGCGGATGTTGTTGTGATGCTTCATCCGGATTATCAGTATGATGCGCGGCTGGTGCCCGAGATGATAGCGCCCATAATAAACGGGCACGCGGATTTTGTGCTGGGCTCCAGAATGCTGGGGCGCGGCGCCATGCAGGGAGGGATGCCTTTTTATAAATACTGGGCAAATAAAGTTCTGACTTTTATCGAAAACCTGTGTTTCAGAAAGCATTACTCTGAACTGCACAGCGGTTTCCGCGCTTACTCGCGAAGGGTGCTGCAAGAGGTGCCTTTTACACTGAACTCCGATGATTTTGTTTTTGATACGGAGATGCTCGCGCAGATAGAAACGCACGGTTTCCCGACAACGGAAATACCCGTGCCCACAAGGTATTTTAAAGAGGCGTCATCCATAAATTTCACCAGAAGCGTGAAATACGGCTTTCAGACCCTGAATGTTATGAGGCAGTTTCTTGCCAACAAATGGGGGCTGAAAAAATATGACAAGTTTACAAAGAAACTTTTTGATGTTATTTCTCCCCACTATATCAGGGCGATAGAAAAGGCGGAGAAAAAGAAAAAAATATAATTTTCTTCGGGATTATTAAACAGGAGAACGTTTTGCTGAAAAAAAAGAGATTTTGGCTGGGTATGGCAGTAACGGTTATATGTCTTTATTTTGTTTTCAGGGGCATTGACTTTAAAGAGTTGTTTGAGATTCTTGCGGGCATCAATGTCTGGATGCTGGCGGGTGTTATATGTGTTTATCTTTTTGGTTATTATATAAGGGCGGTAAGATGGCACTATCTTTTAAAGCATATTAAAATTTTCAAGCCAAAAGAGCTTTTCCCTTATCTGGTGATGGGGTTTATGGCGAACAACATATTTCCCGCAAGGGCGGGGGAATTTATACGCGCCTATCTTACGGGGGCGAAAAAGGGAATATCCAAGTCATCGGCATTTGCGTCAATAATAATAGAACGGGTCTTTGACGGGCTTGTCATGATATTTTATTTTATTCTCGGTTATATGGCTTTTCATTTTGTTGATGCTGCCGTCACCGCGAAACAGGATGTTCCGGAATTTGAGATGTTTGGAGCGGTTGTCGGCATAAAAGAGGCTGTTACTGTTTTTGCGGTGCTCGGGAGCGCGGTTTTTATTGCTATATTTATTCTGTGTCTTTTTCTGATCAACAGAAAGGAAAAGACCGTGAAGTTCCTGTACAGGTTCATGTCCGTATTCCCGGAAAAATTCGGTGAAATGTTCAACAAACTTATAGATGCTTTTATTGAGGGCCTGGGGGTTTTAAGGTCAAAAAGGGATTTCTTTACAGCGCTTTTTTACTCATTTGCCGCATGGACGATAGAAGTGGGAACTTATTATTTTATGGCAAAGGCAATGGGTTTTGAACTGAATTTTCTTCTTGTGTGTCTTGTAATGGCGGTGGCGAATTTCGCGATAATGGCGCCCTCCACATCGGGAGGAGTGGGGCCGTTTGAATTTTTCGGGCTGGGTGTTATACTTTTGTTTATAGACCAGAAAACAGAGGCAGCGGCGTATATACTTATAATACACGCGATGATACTGATACCTATAATAATTCTCGGTATAATTTTTATGTTTACCGAAGGTATGGATTTTAAAAAACTTATGAAAGTGAAAGAGGAGGAAAAAGATGCTTAAAAAGAGTTTTATTGTATTTTTGACTGTTTTTGTTTTTGTTTTATCCGGCTGCGAATCTGAAGAACAGGGGGCCGGCGAACCTGAAGCAAAGAAACTGTCAGCCGCGGCGTCCGGTGCGCCTGCCGGAGAGAGCACTGATGAAGGAGCGATTACGGTTCCTGACAAGGATACGGCGGGCAATGTTATAAAAAAAGGCGAGGACATTGCCGTGCTTGAAACATCAAAGGGAAGAATTGTATTCAGGTTTTTTAAGGATGAAGCGCCCGGACATGTGGAGAATTTCAAAAAACTGGCAGATTCGGGATTTTATGACGGGCTCACGTTTCACAGGGTTCTGGACGGGTTTATGGTTCAGGGCGGCTGTCCAAAAGGCGACGGCACCGGCGGGCCGGGGTGGACAATAGACGCTGAATTCAATGACAGAAAACATTTAAACGGAACGGTTTCAATGGCAAGAGCGGCTGATCCTGATTCGGCGGGGAGTCAGTTCTTTATATGCCTTGGACCGCAGCCTTTTCTTGACGGCAAATATACCGTATTCGGGCAGGTGGCGGAAGGGCTCGATGTACTGCACTCAATACAGAAGATCAATCCTCAAAAGCCTGACCCGGGTATAAAGCCTGATGTCATGGAAAAAGTGTATATAATAAAAAAAGACTGAAATTAAAAGGAGTTTTTGATGGCAAAACAGGCGGTAATAGAGACAGGCAAAGGGATTATTAAATTTTCATTTTATGCCGACGATGCGCCGGAAACATCGGCTAACTTCATAAAACTTGCGCGGGAAGGGTTTTATAACGGCCTGAACTTTCACAGGGTTGAACCGGGTTTTGTTATTCAGGGCGGGTGTCCGAAAGGCGACGGCACAGGCGGGCCGGGATATGAGATAAAAGCGGAATTTAATAAACAGAAACACAGAGAAGGAACCGTTGCTATGGCGCGCTCCGCTGATCCTGATTCCGCGGGCAGCCAGTTTTATATATGTCTGGGGCCGCAGCCTTTTCTTGACAGGCAGTATACGGTATTCGGGCAGGTTATGGAAGGGCTTGATGTTGTCCATAAAATAGAAGCCGGAGATGTTATGGAAACAGTCAAAATAGAAGAAACTGAAGATTAAAATATGAATCTTTTTTGCGCGCGCACCAGCAGTTATGCAGCGGGGGCATAACATATGTTTCTGCCGGCAGCCGGAGCGGAGATAAAGGCGCTTGGATGGGAGCGGCCCGATGTAATACTTGTTTCGGGCGATACTTATATTGATTCTCCTTATTCGGGTATTGCCGTTATAGGCAAGTATCTTATGTCAAAAGGATTTAAAACCGCGGTTATTGCCCAGCCGGATATCTCTTCCGGGGAAGACATAATGAGCCTTGGGGAGCCCGCGCTTTTCTGGGGCGTTTCCGGAGGGTCTGTTGATTCCATGGCCGCCAATTTTACCGCTTCTTTAAAACGCAGAAAACTGTCGGATGATTTTACGCCGGGTGCGGTTAATGACAGGCGGCCGGATAATGCCGTGATAGTCTATTCAAATCTTATACGAAAATACTTCAAAAATACCGTTCCCATAGTTATCGGAGGGCTTGAAGCGTCTCTTCGGCGCGTTGCCCACTATGATTATCTGAAAGACAAAATAAAACGGTCCATACTTTTTGACGCGAAAGCGGATTATCTGGTTTATGGCATGGGCGAGAAAAGCGCCCTGGCCCTGGCCCGGTCGCTGAAAAAAGGCGGAACCCGCGAAGAAACAGCCGGAAAGATAAAAGGGATCTGTTATATAAGCGGCAGCCCGCCCGAAGGATATGCTGTGCTGCCCTCTTTTGAAGAGGTTAAAACCGACAAAGATAAATTTACGGAAATGTTTAAAATGTTTTACGGCGCCGCTTCAAAAGGGCTCGCGCAGAAACAGGATACCAGGTATCTGGTGCAGAATCCGGCGGAGGATTATTCTCCGGAAGACCTTGATGAGATATACGGGCTTGATTTTGAACGCGAAGCGCATCCGCATTATCTTAAGCAGGGGGAAATAAACGCGGTAGATACGATACGAACCTCAATCACAACCCACAGGGGGTGTTTCGGGGGCTGTAATTTCTGCGCCATAAGCGCGCATCAGGGAAAGAAGATAATATCAAGAAGCGAAGACTCAATAACAGCGGAAGCGGAAAAAATAGCGGGGAAAAAAGGTTTTGGCGGCATCATAAGCGATGTCGGGGGCCCTACCGCCAATATGTACGGTATGGACAGTGAAAAAAACCATAAGAGGCTGATACGGCTTTTAAGAAGACTGCGCGGTGTTAAAGGCGTGAAAAAAGTGTATGTGGGTTCGGGTGTAAGGTACGATCTTGTGGTTAATGACAAAGAATACGGCAAAGAGTATTTAAAAGAGATGGTTGAGCATCATATCTCAGGACAATTAAAAACAGCGCCGGAGCATATGAGCGAAAAAGTGCTGAAGCTTATGGGCAAGCCTCCGAATAAATATTTAACAGAATTTAAAAAAGAATTTGACGAACTGTCAAAAGGCAGAAAACAGTTTCTTACTTATTACTTTATTGCGGCCCACCCCGGAAGCGGGCTGGAAGACGAAAAACATACAAGGGATTATACCGTGAAAGAGCTTAAAGTTTCGCCCGAGCAGGTGCAGATATTCACGCCGACGCCGTCAACATACTCTACTCTTATGTATTATACGGAGAAAAATCCGTTTACCGGGGAGAGGCTGCACGTGCAGAAGAATATAGGAAAAAAGCAGGCTCATAAAAACATTCTTACGGGGAAAAGGGAAGATGAAGACAAGTACAGAGGGCAGGATTGATGAAGAGCCTAGAAAAACCGGATTATCTGAATACAAAACTGCCGCTTGACAGAAGGTGCGATGACCTTGTCTCAAGGATGACGCATTCGGAGAAACTGTCCCAGCTTATACACGAGTCTCCCGCAATACCGCGCCTGGGAATAAAAAAATACAACTGGTGGAACGAGTGCCTTCACGGAGTGGCAAGGGCGGGCATTGCAACTGTGTTTCCGCAGGCAATAGGGCTCGCCGCCTGTTTTGACAGAAATATTATGAAGAAAACCGGAAGAATAATATCCGATGAAGCCAGGGCAAAATATCACGCAAATCTTGATGAAAAAGGCTCAAAGCAGTATTTCGGGCTTACTTTCTGGACCCCGAATATAAATATTTTCCGCGACCCGAGGTGGGGGCGCGGCCAGGAGACTTACGGGGAGTGTCCTTATCTGACATCTGAGCTGGCTGTTTCTTTTATAAAAGCGATGCAGGGCAGCGGGAAATACCTGAAAACAGCTGCCTGCGCCAAGCATTTTGCGGCTCACAGCGGCCCGGAAAATCTAAGGCACGGTTTTGACGCGAAGGTATCACAAAAGGACCTATGGGAAACTTATCTGCCCGCGTTTGAGGCCTGCGTGAAAAAGGCAAAGGTCAGGGGTGTTATGACCGCGTATAACAGGGTGAACGGCGAGCCCGCAAGCGCCGGCAAAACTCTTCTGGTTGATATACTTAGAGACAAATGGCGGTTTAAAGGATATGTGGTATCAGACTGCGGCGCGATAGACGATATCTACCTGCATCACAAAAGCGCCGGAACATTTGAAGAAGCGATGTCAAAGGCGGTAATTGCGGGATGCGACCTGAACTGCTGCAATGATATCTGCTCCGCAATAAGGCCGAAAATACTGAAAATGAGCGCAAAAGCGGCTGTGGCAGAGGAGATAATAGACAGGAATTTAAAAAGACTGCTGCGCATAAGGTTTGAGCTGGGTATGTTTGATCCGGACTCAAATGTAAAGCACTCAAAAATATCCCGCAATGCGGTTGACTGCGCGGCGCATAAAAAAGCCGCGCTTGAAGCCGCGCGCGGCTCGCTTGTGCTGCTGAAAAACAGCGGGGTGCTTCCTCTGAAAAAAAAGGAGATCAGGCGCCTTGCCGTAATCGGTCCGAATGCGGACGAACTTTCGGTTCTTTTGGGGAACTATTCAGGCACGCCGTCAGAACCTGTGACAGTGCTTGAAGGATTTAAGAATATGGGCGTGGAATGCGTTTATGAAAAAGGGTGCGGCATAAATAAAACAATAAAGAACGGTTTTGCCCGGGCCGCGGCAGCCGCTCTTGAAAGCGATGCGGCAGTTGTCTGCACGGGGCTTTCGCCTGAAGTGGAAGGCGAAGAATGCGATACAGGAGGGTTTGAAAGAGGGAGCCTGAATCTTTTGCAAGTCCAGGAAGAACTTATAAAAAGAATAAGAGGAACGGGCAGGCCCGTTATAGTTCTGAATTTCAGCGGCGGGGCGGTCTCAATAAAGCCGGAGACAGCGGACGCCGTAATACAGGCGTGGTATCCCGGACAGTCCGGGGGAACCGCGGCCGCGGAGCTTATATTCGGCAGGTTCAGCCCGTCGGGCAGGCTGCCGGTGACCGTGTATGAGTCGGAAAAGGATCTCCCCGCGTTTGAAGATTATTCAATGAAAAACAGAACTTACAGGTATTTCAAAGGAAAGGCGCTGTATCCGTTCGGATATGGATTGAGTTATACACGTTTTGAGTATTCGGGATTTTCCGCGTCAAAGACAAAAGAGGGCGGAGTAAAGGCGGCTGTTTATGTGAAAAACGCGGGAATGATGAAGTCATCGGAAACCGTTATGCTTTTTATGCGCCTGCCGGGCGGGCCGGAAATTCAGCTTGCGGGATTTGAAAAAACAATGCTTAAGCCGGGAGAAAAAAAGAGAGCGGAGTTCAGAATTAACAGGGATGAATTATTTATAATAAACAGCAGAGGAGAAAAGACTTCTGTGAAAGGAAAAATAAAAATGTGGGCAGGCGGTATTCTGCCGGGGTATGAGAACAGAACAAAAGGATTTACTCAATGCAGGGGAGGGGAACTGTGGGTGTAAATGTAAAAAAAAGAGTTTTCGGAGTCTTGCTTGCGGCAGCGGCTTTTGTCTGCTTTGGTGCGGGTTCGGAATACAGGCTTAAAACACAGCGGGCAGATGTTATTCTGAAACAGAAAGTCTTTGAAAAAGACGGGTATTATATTGCCGAGGGAGAGACGGAGTTTTCTTATGATTATATGGAATTCTATTTTGAAACAGGAACTTTTTTGTGGAGGATGAAAGATAAAAAGAGAAACAGCGAGCTGGAATGCGTGCGTAAAGGGGAAAAAATAAAGGCAGCGGGCATTCTGAAAGGGAAGGAAACCGAAAAGACCATAGAGATTGATTCAAGGCCGTGGTTTCAGAATCCCGCAATGCACGGCAGGCAGATAAAAGAAGCGGGAGAAAAGATAAAGTACTGGGTCATAAACCCTGACGACTTGTCCGCTGTTTTGATGAATGCGGAATATAAAGGCATAAAAACAGTGGAGATACGCGGAGAACGGATGGAAGCCCACGCAATAGAGGCGAGGCCCGATGGTTTTTTCTCTTTTATGGCTTCGCTTGAGTATTTTTACAGTATTCTTGACTTCAGTTTTCAGCGTATGAATATGAATATTCCGTTTGGTATGGGAGGATTTTTTGAACGTTTGGAAAGCGGGGCCGAATGAAAAAGGCAAAGCCCTCTGCGTGGACTATTTATATGGTAAGATGCAGGGACAACACGCTTTATACGGGAATAACCGATAACCTTGAAAAAAGAATTGAAGCGCACAACAGCGGCAAAGGCGCAAAATACATAGTGCCGTCCAGGCGCCCCGTGAAATGCGTATGGGTGAAAAAAACAAAAACCAGAAACCGCGCCCTGAAACTGGAAATTGAGATAAAAAGAATGAGCAAAACAGAAAAAGAAAAACTGGTTAAATACGGAAAAATTAAGCCGATAGTTTAGCCGCGGGAAATCCCGCGGTAAAAGATTGCTGTATTATTTGAAGAAAGGATGTTTGGATGGAGTTAATACTGAGTGTTTTAATTATCATTGCTATTGCCAATGCGGGTTCATACACGGCCGGAAGGCTGAAGCTTCCGGGAATAATAGGGCTTATTGCCGCGGGTATCCTTCTGGGGATGCCGATGGTCAGAGAGGAATTATACGGCGGACACGAACATTTTATAAAGACTATGGGCAATGCGGGGCTTTTTGCTCTGATGTTCCTTGCCGGCCTGAACAGTTCGCCGCATTTGCTTTACAGGGAACGCAGAAATGCAGCTGTTATTGCTGTTGGCGGATTTATTACCCCTCTGATACTGGGAGCGGCATTATTTGTCTTTCTTGGATATTCTTTTACAATTTCGCTGATAATGGGTATATGCCTGAGTATTTCCGCGGAAGCCACACGCGCGAAAGTGCTTATGGAGCTGGGTAAGATACAGACAAAGGTCGGTTCCGTATTGATTGGCGCCGGACTTGTTGATGACGGCATAGGAATGATAGTTTTTCTGGGAGTTATACTTGCCGCGGGTGTTTTGAGTATTGGCGAGCTGGTTATAATAGCGGCTACTCTTGCCTCGTTCTTTCTGGGTATGGGGATAAAAATATTAAGAAAAAAGGATACTCTGCCGTTTTCCCTGGAAAAAATTCTGTCTTTTTCAATAGTTCCTTTCTTTTTTGTTTCATTGGGGCTGTATTTTGAGTTTGAAATGTTCAGTTTGAGTCCTTATCTTTTGATTACGGTTCTCGCCGCGGCGATTATCACGAAACTTGCGGGCGCATTTGTGATAAAACCTTTTGTAAATCTGAATTTCAGGCAGCTGCATCTTGTGGGGTGGGCAATGAACAGCAGAGGAGCGATTGAAATGGCAATAGCGATGATAGCGGTCAGAGCAGGCCTGATAAATAACAATCTGTATTCCGCCCTTATTGTAATGGCTGCGTTTACAACGTTTATTTTCCCGTTTGTCATAAACGCAATGTTAAAGAAATATCCCGATATTATGGAAGAAAATAAAACCTGACACCGCAGCCAGGGGGGGTCAAAGTTCAAAGTTCAAAGTTCAAAGTTCAAAGTTCAAAGTTCAAAGTTCAAAGCTCAAAGCTCAAAGCTCAAAGCTCAAAGCTCAAAGCTCAAAGCTCAAAGCTCAAACCACAAACCACAAACCACAAACCCTTCATTCCCCTCTTGACTCCCGCCTCTTTTAAATCTATAATTTATATAAAAAGAAAAAAGAGGGTGGCGTATGAAAATGTTTTTTGCCGTTATGAGTCTGTTTTTTATGCTGTTTTTTAACGGCTGCGAAGCGGTTTCTCCGGCGGAACCGGAGGAGATTGGTGTGCCGGAACAGGCTCCGGGCGAGGATAAAGATGATATTATAAATCCCATAAATGCATTTGGCAAAAGAAAGGGTTTTTCCTGTGTTGAGTTTGCGGGGAAGCTTATTCTGGCAGGCGGATGGGACGGGTCATACAGGTATAGTGATGTATGGGAATTTGACGGTGCAGAATGGATAGCGCTTTCGGAAAACGGAGGTTTTTCCGGGCGTACGGGGCATTCATCTTTTGTTTTTAACAATGCGGTATGGATTACGGGCGGTTACGACGGGGGGCTGAAAAATGATGTATGGTTTTCCGGGGACGGAAAAAACTGGATAAATGCTTCTGAAAATGCCGAATTTACGCCGCGCAGCGGGCATACAACTGTTGTGCATAACGGAGTGATTTGGCTGATAGGAGGCGGGGACGCCTATTCGTCTGAAGGTTTTGACGATATATGGTGGTCTGTTAACGGCAAAAACTGGATAAAAGCAGCGGATCTTCCTTTCACAGCGGGAATAGGGCATAAAAGTCTTGTTTATAAAGATGAAATATGGGTAATAGGCGTTGAACCCGCGGGTGCGGCGTATAAAAATTATGTCTATAAATCCGGAAATGGAAAAGACTGGGAGCGCGTTTCGGATAATGCGGGGCTGGGGCTGAGTTTCATAGGTTCGGCTTTTGTGTATGAAGATAAAATATGGACAGCGGGAAATATGTGCACAGCATCGGGCAGAGCAGGGAGCGTTATTTACTCTTCACCGGACGGAAAAAAGTGGACAGAGCATAATATTCCCGGGGATAAATACATATGCGGCGGGACGCTGGTGAATTATAAAGATGAAATAGTATCTATTGGCGGAGATGTAAGGTAACCGAATTTTTTTTATGACAAAAAATATGGATAAAAAAATAAAAGGGAGGGAATGATGAAAAAATTAAGTCTGGCAGCCGGGGTTTTAATGGTATTTGTTTTGTTTGCGGGATGTTCGGACAACAATCCCGCGGGGAACGACAGTAATCTTGGTCTTGTTATTGCTTCAATAATTTCTTTTCAGGAAAATGACGGCGAAGGAGGCGGAACTTATCAGGTTGTGCTTTTGGAAAACCTTGAACCTGCTTTGGGCGCTGATGTTTCTGTAACGGGTCCGACAGGCACGTATCAGCTTGTTGACTCTATGGAAACGGGCCATTACAATTACCTTTTTGGAGTAACGGTTACTCCTTCCGCGTATTATCAGTTTGATGAAGAGTATACGGTAAATGTCTCTTATAAAGGAGACAGTTTTTCACACAAGGCAAAAGCACCGGGGAATATCACTGTTACGGCAGACGGTTCAAGCGCCCAGTGGGTGTATGAAGGCGATTCTGATCAGATAAATATTACAGGCCCGTTTTCCGGTGAGGTTCAGGCGGGCCCTGACATCAATTCTCCCTTTGATATAAACGCCACTAATGTGTACGACAACGGCCCGGGTACGTATCTTATTTCTGTGTTGGTTCAAAAACAGATATTGGGTGCTTTTTCGGGTTCAAGTATAGGAAGTTCATTTATAATTTTTCATCAGAAAATTGTGCCTGTTGAAAAAGAATAGCCGTAAACACGGCAAGCGGAATTTTGAGAATTCCGGGAATAATATTCCGCTGATGCGGTAAGTTATGTGTCTGAGAGATGCTGTTTTACAGAAAAAACAGGCGGCAGTTTTTTCTGTAAAAACTTTGAAATATAAGCACTTGATTTCCGGGACGGATATATGATAAAAAGAAAAAAAGGAAAGGGGAGAAAAAATGAAAAATTATCTTGTTTGGGTTTTGTTTTTGTCTGCTGTGTTTTTTGCGGGATGTTCGGGTGATTCGGGTACGGAGCCTGCTGAACCGGATAACACGCAGCAGTTTGTGTTTCAAGAAGGTGCAAACAGCTACGCGGGTACATCCGATACCATGATAAGCAGCGACAACCAGACCACCAATTACGGGCTGTCAAACTATATGCGGGCGGGATATGACGATTTCGGGCTGGAAATAACCAGATCCCTGATTAAATTTGATGTCTCGTCCATCCCGTCAGACGCTGAAGTTGTATCCGCAAAACTGCGCGTTGTTTTTAATAATGTGGTGGCATTGACAGCTGATACTGTTATTGTTGTTGAGATGTTTGAAACGGATACAGTATGGGAGGAAACAGAGGCAACCTGGATAAAGGCTTCGGATTCCTTTGACTGGGCCGGCGCCGGCGGAGATTATTCAGGAGAGCCCGTGGGTGTTATGAATATTTTAAATTCCGACTATACTACAGAAGATTCTTTTGAAGTTGAGCTTGACAAAACAGTTGTGCAGAACTGGGTGTCAACTCCATCGGAAAATAAGGGAATGATTTTGAGGAATGCGGTTGAGGATTCCCCGGAGCATAATTTTATTGTTATTTATACAAAAAACTACGGAACCGCGGATGACAGGCCGTCGCTTATTGTGGAAGTGAAACAGCAGTAAATGGGGAAGGGAAAAGCGGGAAAACCGGCAGCTTGGCAGCTTAGCGGCTTGGCAGCTTGGCGAATAACGGAGTTCAAAGTTCAAGAGTTTAAGGATTAAAAATACAGTTCTAAGTGGAAAAGGGAAAGGAAATTATTAATTGCTAATTATCAGTTTTCAATGAAAACTATATTGAAATTTTATTTTTCTGTTTTTGAACTGTTTTTTTGAACTTTGAACTGCCTTATCTTTGAACTTTGAACTACTATTCCCAAAGCTCAAAGCCAATGTTTTCGTTATGGGGAGAATGGGAAATAGAACCAACAGTTAAGTATGGAAGAGATTTTAAATATTATCAGAAAAAAATACCTGCGTTTGCTGAAATATAAAATGAATTGCAATACCTGAAACATCCGAAAACATATAGGAATATAAACTATTCCCCTCTCCCTCTACGGGAGAGGATAGAGTATGTTACAGGCGGTTTTTTTGCCTGTTACATACTCTTGGAGAGGGTTAAGCAGCGGCTGAACACTGTATGATATAATTTGACGATTAAACAGGAGATGCGGGTAAGGGACGGCTTGATGAGAGAAGGCGGCGCTCTGCGGGAAAGATAAATAACTGTATGAATTAAGTGTTCCGGTATGTGCAAAAAAAA
>CAYTNY010000040.1:0-19642 GCA_964439215.1 uncultured Spirochaetia bacterium | reverse complement strand
TGATGAGAGAAGGCGGCGCTCTGCGGGAAACATAAATAACTGTATGAATTAAGCGTTCCGGTATGTGCGAAAAAAAGGACTTTGATTCTATGTAAGTGTTGCAATAAAACTTGCAATCTATATGCGGTTAATAAGTCTGTTTTTTTGGCTTGTTTTTAAGGTGACTTCAGGGTTATAATAAAAAAGTAAAAAATACAAAAACGGGGGACGCGGTGAATATTTGGACGTATCTGCATTTTAGCGTGTTTTTGGTATACGTTATACTTTTTATTTATACTATTGCGCAGAATCCAAGGGCTTTTCTTAATGTTATGGCAGCGCTGCTTTTTATATGTTTTGCTGTGTGGAGCCTGGGGAATGCGTTTCTGTATAATACAAATCTTAATGCGAAACAGGCGGAAATAATACTGGCGTGGGAAAGTACGGGGTGGATCTTTTTTCCGGTATTTCTTCTTGTTTTTATACTTGAATTTACGGGCTTTAAAAAAGCCGCGAGAAATCCGTTTTTATGGGGCGGTTTTTTGTCCGCCGGACTGCTGCTTCAGACGATGCTCTGGCAGGGCCGGATACTGGACTGCTGCACGCGTGTTCCGCACGGATTAACAAGCGAATGGATGAATACTATATGGGTATATATTTATCATATTTACTGTATGGGAACTGTTGCCGCGGGAATAATAATTCTGGCTTATCAAAGAAAGAAAGAGAAAGATCACAACAGAAAGAGGCTGTTTGAAATACATCTTGTTTCCATTGTTATATGTTTTGTTTTTGCGGCGGCTTTAAGCATTGTTTTAAAGGAGTTTGAGGTGTATATGCCTTTTGAGGGGACCATAATACTGCTGGTATTTGCTTTTGGAATAGTGTACTCAATGACCAAGTATGAATTTATGCTTATTACCCCTTCAAGGGCGGCTGAACGGCTTATTAATACAATGAAGGACGGATTTATACTTTTTGGCGGGGGCGGCAGGGTTATTACCGCAAATAAAGAGGCTGCGGATATATTTGGATGCGGAGAAAATGAGATTGAAAAGGAGATTGAGGAGAACGGCCTGCTGGGGCAGGACTTAAAACGCCGGATAAAAGAAGGCAGAGAAATAAAAAACGAGGAATATACGCTGGAAAAACGCGGCGGAGAAAAGATAAGTATTGTCATAAACGCGGCGGGGTTTATTGAGAATAAAGAAGTCCTGGGAATGCTCTGTATAATAAAAAACATAACAGAGATAAAAAAGGCTCAGCAGCGCTTGAAAAACAGCGAAGAACGGTTTGAAGGATTTATTGAAAGCACCAGTGAATGGATATGGGAAACCGATTCCGGGGGCGTGATAATGTATTCCGGCGGAGGGATAAAGAGTATTCTTGGGTATGAAGCGCGTGAAGTGCTGGGGCGCAAAGTGTCGGGGATAATGCCCGAAGCGGAAGCGGAAAGATTTATGAAACGCTTTATGACGGTGCGGGAGACCGGAGTTCCTTTTTCAGGTTTTGTTACGTTTGCTTTTCATAAAAATACGGGCGAAAAGGTTATTATGGAATCAAACGGCGTGCCGGTTTATGATGAAACAGGTTTTTTTAAAGGGTGCCGCGGCGCAAGCAGAGATATAACCGGGGAAAAAACCGCGCAGGAAAATCTGGAAAAGACAATTGAGGAGCTTAAAAGGTCAAATGTTGAACTTGAAAGATTTGCTTATGTGGTATCCCATGACCTGAAAGAGCCGCTGAGAATGGTATCAAGTTATGTGAATCTGCTCCGGAAAAGATACAGGGAAAAACTGGACAAAGACGCGGATGAGTTTATAGATTTTGCAGCCGGCGGAGCGGACAGGATGAGCAGGCTTATTGACGATATACTTGAATACTCCAGGGTCAGCACGAGAGGCGGCGAATTTGAGAAGGCTGACACGGGAGAGATCGTGGAAAGGGTTCTGAATATATTGAAATTCAAGATAAAGGATTCCGGCGCCCGGATAAAACTTGAAGGCGGTTTTCCGGTGATTCTGGCGGACCCCCGCCAGATAACCCAGGTGTTTCAGAATCTTATTGAAAATGCGATAAAATTTTCCGGCAAAGACGCGCCTGTGATAAAAATAAGCGCGTACAGGCGTGATGATGAAATATGTTTCAGGGTTTCAGACAGCGGCATCGGCATAAAAAAGGAATACAGCAGGAAAATATTTGAGATTTTTCAGCGTCTTCATACTGCGGATGAGTATGAAGGAACCGGCATAGGGCTCGCTATTGTAAAGAAAATAATTGAAAGACACGGAGGGGAAATATGGGTTGAAAGCCCGGGTGAAGGGCTTGGAAGCGTCTTTGTCTTTACAATACCGCTGAAAAAATGATAAAATAAAAAAAATAAAATTAAAGGAGGAAATGCTATGAAGAGAATTGCGGCAGTTTTGGTTTTTGTTATGTTCTGTTTTTCCGCTGTTTACGCAAAGGACCCCGGACGGCTGTTCGGAAATGTTTTTGGGGGGTATGCAACGGTTTCCATGGAGGCGGTAAATGAAGATATAAACGCGGCTTATGACGATGGAGAAATACTTTTTCCGGACAGATCCAAACAGAATGCGGAAAGCGGTTTTGTTGTAGGCGCGGATCTGGGCCTTATTCCATGGGGAGGGCTTATGGTGGCTCTCAGGGGCGAATACATAGGCGGAATAAAAGCTTCATATAAGAGCGATCCTGACGGTGCTTTATTAGAGACAAATCTGGAGCCGGTATTAATACCTGTAATGGCGGGTGTTAAGTATGAACTGGATGTTCCCACAACCGCGTTTTTTATAAGCGCCGGTATTTTCGGAGGGTACGGCATTGCGGATGTAGCTCTTGATATTTCTATTGCGGGAACAAAAGTGGAAAATAATTTTAGAGGAGAAGGGTTTGTGGCTGAAGCTGCCGGAGAGTTCGGACTCAGGACTTCTGAATCCGTATCTTTTGCGGTTAATGTGCTTTACCGGGCCGCGAATATAGCGGAAGTTAAGTGTGTTGAAAACACAGACTTATATGATGAGGGGGATGTTCTTGAAAAAGACAGCGGAGGAGCCATGGGGATGGATTTTTCAGGACTGGCAGTCGGCGGGAGTATGCTGATAAGATTCTGAGCATTTATAACAATAAAAAAACCGCGGGTATAAAAGCCTGCGGTTTTTTTTATTTAAAAAACAAGCGTCCTCAGAAGAAACAATGCTCCTGATTTGTCTATGGGAGAATTGTTGTTCCCGCATTTCGGCGAATATACGCATCCGGGGCAGCCTGTTTCGCATCCGCAGGATAGGATCATTTTTTCTGTTTCTTCTTTTAAAACTTTAAAAACGGCAAACAGTTTTCTTGATATACCGATGCCTCCTTCGTAAGCATCGTACAGGAATATCATACAGGCGCCGCTTGAATAAAGCGGGTAGGAGCGCCCGCCCAGATCATTGCGGTCGCACATGGCAAACAGAGGCGACATGCCGATAAGCGCGTGCTCGGCCGCGTGGAGCGAGCCGTCAAAATCATATCCCGCTTTTTTTACGGCAGGCTCCTGTGTTCCGTCCATTTCCAGCCATACAGACTCGGTCGTAAACACAAGCGGCGGCAGCGCAAGATCCTCTGTTGAAAGCGTGTCTTTCATTCTTTTTCTTTTGTAGCCTTTGAAAAACTCCGTTACTTTAACTTTCCCGAAATTCAGGGAAAAACCGGTGAAATCAATGCGTTTTTCCGTATTTATTATTTCCACTTCCTCGTCTTTTACGGGAGCAGTGTAATAATCAACTTCTTCCCGGTCTGCCAGGGCGTATCCTTCGGGGATATTCAGTTCTTTTATTATGTATGTTTCGCCGTTAAAAAGATACACCGCTCCTTTGTGGGCGGTTTCATAGGCCCGCGCAAGCGAAACCTCTTCCAGGATTTTACCGTTAAATTTAATTTTAATCTCGCTGCCTCCGATTGTGTTGAGAGAAACCACTTCCTGCGGCCTTCTGCCGCCGGAATAAATAATGCCGCGCGGAGTTCTTGTTATCAGGCCGCGCTCTGAAAGCAGGCGGAGATTGTCTTTTGTATCAATGCCGCTGAAGACTTCTTCTGTTTTTGCGGGGGTCTCGGAAAGCGCGCATAAAATCTGGCCGTTTAGTATATCGGAATTGTCGGTTGATATAACCGCGTTTTCGTAATTAAAAGATGTCAGGATATTCGGATTTTTGATGATGTATTTCTGTAAAGGATCCTCAAAAGGCAGAAAAAATACCGCGGAATCCTGCATCTTTCTTCCCGCTCTTCCTGCCTGCTGCCAGAAAGAGGAGACGGATCCGGGGTATCCCGAAAGTATTATGACATCAAGCATTCCTATGTCTATGCCAAGTTCCAGAGCGTTGGTTGAGACAACGCCTTTTATTAAACCTGATTTAAGCTGATTTTCTATGTCCCGGCGCAGATCCGGAGTATAGCCCGCGCGGTAGGACAGTATTTTTGTTTTTTTGTCCTCTTTTTGGGACCACATGCGTATGAGTTCCGCGAGTTTTCTTGATGTTGTAAAACACAGAGTTTGAAATCCGTTTTTTGCGCAGAAAAGCAGCAGATCCTTTGACTGGGTGTGGACGCTTTTTTCGGGATATGCCGAGGAGTCCCACATTACCAGGAATCTTTTTCCCGAAGGCGCTCCGGATTCGGTTATACATTCAAAGTTTTCTCCCGTGAGTTTCTCTATGAAATCTTCAGGATTTGCGATGGAAGCGGAGGAAGCTATAAAGCGGGGTTTGGAGCCGTAGAGAGAAGTTATGCGTTTCAGCCTTCTTAAAAGAAAAGCTATATTGGAGCCGAAGATTCCTTTGTACCTGTGCGCCTCGTCCAGAATTATGTATTTAAGGCCGGAATAGAATTTTCTGAATTTCGGGTGGTGCGGGAGTATGTGGTGCAGTTCATAAGGGTTTGTTATTATTATTCCGGCGTTTTCCCTTAAAAACCTTTTTTGCCCCGCGTCCGTGTCGCCGTCATATATTCCCGCGGCAACTTTGATTCCCGACGCGGCGCTCATTTCATTTATGTTTTTCAGCTGGTCGTTTGAGAGGGCTTTGGCGGGATAAATATAAAGCGCGCGGGAACCGGGGTCTTTTGCGGCCCGCTCAAAGACAGGTATGTTAAATGCAAGGGTTTTCCCCGATGCTGTGGGAGTTGCCAGCATCACGTTTTTTCCCGCGAGGCTCTTTTGAGCGGCAAGAACCTGGTGTGTATAAAGTTTTTTTATACCGTTCTGCGCCAGATACTTTTTTATAGCCGGGTGCAGTCCCGGGAAATCCGCGGTTCTTTCCTCCCGCGGCGGCAGTTCTGTTATGTCCGCGGCCTGTCCTTTGTAAAAAGGTGCGTCAAAGACTGATTTTATGAGATTTTTTATTTTATCCATTCGTCGTATATCCTGTTGAAAAGGATCAGAAGGGAAATAATATCCGTTTTATTATGCTCTATTATGGGTATGAGCCATTTTGGATCGCCTGAGGAAATAAAGTTATCGTAGTACTCCGGCGCCATGGCGCCGTCAATGTCGTTTTCACGGGGAAGTTTCAGAATGCCTGATTCCACATCCTTCAGCCGGAAAGAATCCTGCGTGCCTTTGAATGCTTTTTTTGCGAAATGGTAAAGGTCAAGGTTGTAAAGGATCCCGGGGTCGAATTCCGGTGCAATGCCATAGTAGGCGCATCTGGCTGAAAGAAACGGAACGTCAAAGGTTCTGCCGTTGAAAGTTATTATGGCTTTTTTGTCTTTAAAGAACGGGATCAGGTATTCAAGCATTTCGGGCTCGGCGCTGTCGCTGAGTATGGTGAACTGGTTTACGGTAAATATGCTGTTTTTAAAGAAACCTATGCCTGCCTGTATAATGGATGTCTCGCAGTGCAGCCCTTTTGTTTCAAGGTCAAAGAATATTATGTCTTCGGGTTTGAAATATGCGGAAAGCAGAAAAAAAAGCCGTGAAGACCGGGAAAAGCGGCCGGAGAGTCCTTTTTCAACCGCATCAAATCCGTTTTGCAGATGAGAAAGAAGTTCAGCCGCCTGCTTTTTAAGGATTTTGTCCGAAAGGGCATCATGGAGCGAGCAGATGCCGCACTCTTTTAAACGCAGGGTTTTTGATTCCCGTATGCCGAAAATCAGTTCAAGGCAGGAGGCGTATTCCTGCTCAAAATAGCGAAGCTGCGGGAGTTTTATCAAAGCGTCTGATTCTGTACGGGTTAAAAGAAATTCAGAACCGTTTTTAAATATGATATCTCCCGGCAGCGCCGCTGTTTTGCCGGCCTGTTTTTTTTCTGTTTTTCTGTTTTGGAACCTGGAAAGCGAATCAAATTTCATGATATCTCCAAAAGGTTTCTCGGGTGCTTTAAGGATATATAAGTATAATACACAGGGTTCAAAGTTTCAAGAGAGAGAGGGGCGGTGTGATAGATGCGGGATTATGCGGGCGGCAAGTTTTTTTCTATGTTTTTTTTCAGCGCGGGAAGGTCTTTTATGACTGTTTCCCAAACAGATTCTATGTCCGTGCCGAAATAGCCGTGAATTAATTTGTCTCTCATACCGCACATTTCTTTCCACAAAATATCTTTGTTTTTTGACTTTGTTTCTTCTGATATTCTTTTGGCTGCTTCGCCTATTATCTGAAACTGTCTTATGACGGCGTCCTGAATAAGTTCTGATTTCAGAAAGTCGTTCAGATCTTTTTCCGAAGTATATTTTTCAATTCTTATGACGGCATCGTATATGTGATGGATATAAATACTATCATCTTTCATTACATAATAACCTTTATATCGGATTTGATTTTTTTCATTATATAAGGACTGATTGATTTTGGAGTGAGAAGGTCTATTTTTGTGCCTGTTTTTTCTGAAATGCTTGATTCAATTGCGGCAAGTTCAAGAAGGGTTTTTACAGATGAAAATTCAACGATAATATCCATATCGCTTGCCGGAGTCTCTTTGTTTTGGGCATAAGACCCAAAAAGGGATATTTTTTTTGCCCCGTATTTTATTAAATCTTCTTTAACTGTGTTGATTTTTTCATCTTTTGTCATATTTCACCGTCCATTTAATTAACTTAATTATATATTATGGAGTTTTCTATGTAAATAGTCTAAATGATTAATGTTCCCGCTGTCCGCGTGGTTAACGCGGCAATAAAGCAGGGGAGGCCTGTAAACTGTCCGCCATGGCCTTTGTGAAGAATGATGCCCTCCCGCAGCATGATAACCCGGACACCCGTTTAACGTGTCTGCGATGATGTGATTTTTTTACAGTACCCGCATGCACACCTGATCACAATGCAGGGGGGCCTCCCCTGCGAAAACAAAAAATAATTATATGCCCGCGTGAATATCCGCTTTCAATTGACGGGCTTTGTTTTTGCGGTTATAATATTAAAAACAGATAGAGGGTGTTGTATGAATAGTTGTATGAAATCCGGAAAAATTGTTTGTCTTTTTTGGGCCTTGTTTATGTTTTCGGCGGGAGTGCCGGGGCTGTATGCGTCAATTGATGCGGGCGGCACAGAGTTCTGGATAATGTTTAACCGGAACCATTCGCCTGAAGCCGAACAAAGGCTGCTTATAACAGCGGAGCGGGAGACTTCCGGTATTATTGAAGTTCCGGGTATGGGATACTCCATGAATTTTAATGTTGTGCCGGGAACCACTGCGGTTATAGATCTGCCCGCGGATGTATGTGTTTATACTGATGACGGCACAGAGTCAAAAGGGATCCATATTGTCTCGGAAAATGACATAGTTGTTTACGGCGTAAACAAGATGGACTATTCAACAGATGGTTTTCTTGCCCTGCCGGCAGAATCGCTGGGGACAGAGTATTTTAACATGTCTTATTTCTCGCATACTTCCGTTGACGGCAGCCCCGAATACAGAGGAAGTATGCTCGGTATCGCGGCGGCTTATGACAATACAACCGTTACGATAATACCTTCCGAGAATACGGGGACCCGCCCCGCGGGTGTGCCGTATACCGTGACATTGAACAGAGGCGATGCGTATCAGCTTATGGATGCGGATTTTAACGATCTTACCGGCACGCATATAAGTTCCGACAGGCCGGTTGCGGTTTTCGGCGGGCATAAATGCACCCGCGTGCCGTTTAATATTGCCGCCTGCGACCATCTTGTGGAACAGCTGAATCCCGTTGATTCATGGGGCACTGAATTTGTTACTGTGCCTTTTGCGGAAAAAACCGGGGGCGATACATTCAGGATCATGGCGGCACAGGACAATACTTCCGTAGTTATAAACGGTGCTGCCGCAGCTGTTATCAACAGAGGCGAAATCTATGAAACAACACTGGACCGGGCTTCTTATATAACTTCCGGCAAGCCTGTTTCTGTTATGCAGTACGCGAACAGTATGTTTTATGATGATTCAACAGGCGACCCCTTTATGGCAATAGTGTATCCTTCTTCCGGATACAGCACCGATTATAACACTGCTGTTTTTGATCTCGGGCACGAAGGGATGTCGGCTTATATTAATATTGCGGTTCCATCGGAAGCCGTTGATGATGTTACAATTAACGGAGCCCCTGTTGCCGCCTCATTTTATCCTGTTCCGGGGTCGGATTTTCATTATGCGCAGATAAATGTGGCGCCCGGAGAGAGTTCATATATTTTATCCTGCCCGGAGCCTTTTGGAGCCATGATTTACGGATATTTTGATTTTGAATCTTACGGTTATCCTGTGGGCGGTTTTACTCCCGCCCCTGTCCCGCAAAACGCGGTGCTTGATATTAAAAAATCGGTTTTATCGGGGAGTGGTTCGTCCATCACATACGGTATAACGGTTAATAACATATCTGATTTCCCCGCTTATAATTTATCGATATGGGATACACTTCCGGCGGAAATTGTTTTTTCAGGAGGAAATTCCGACCCTGAACCGGTGATTGAAGGGAATTATATAAGATGGGACCTTACAGGCAGAACACTGGAGTCCGGCAGCACAATTTATCTTGAGTTCACAGCCGATATAACGGTTCCGGAAGGAGCAAACAGACCTCCGGTTGAAAATACTGCCCGGTGTGATTATAATGATCCTGTTTATGAAGCGCCGCTGAGGCATCCGCCGATAAGTTCAAATACTGTGTTTTTTCCACTGGACAGCCCCGTGATATATCCGAATCCTTTTGATCCGGGGCAGGGGGACCTTAAGATCGCCAACCTGATACCGGGAGCGGAATTTCAGGTATATACCGTATCCGGGGAATTCGTGTATTCGCTGCAGGCACAGGATATAGTTGAGCACTGGAACGCGGTAAACCGCTACGGACTGCCCGTATCCGCGGGTATTTATTACTACATTATAAAAAACCCGGATAACAGCATACACAGAGGCAAGTTTTTTGTGGTGAGAGGGGAAGGGTAGACTTTTTTTGCGCGAAACAAAAATACTACTTGCCAAAAAAGTGCAAATATGATAATTTTATTGTTCATTACGGTATTATTCTGTCCGTATGTTTAAATTTAAAGTTTTGAAAGGAGTTTTATCTATGAAAGCTTACGAAGCGGTTATGTACCTGAAACCTACATTGTCAGAAGAGGAAATAGCTTCTGTTGTGGAAAAAATCAAAAAAGGAGTGGCTGATCTTAACGGCGAAATAAAAGATATTAAGCCGCACGAGAAAAGAGTTCTTCCTTTTGAAATGAAGAAATTTCCGGACGCATTTCATATGTTCATGAAATTTGAAATGGATGCTTCAGCGGTTAATGAATTCGGAACAAAACTCAGGCTTACAGAGGATATAATAAGACATATGATATCCAATGCGGTTGAGATAAAGCCTGTGGAGAAGAAACGGACAAAAGAAGAACCCGCAGGCGAAGCATCCGCGCCTGCCGCGGGAAATACGCCGGAAGCGCCTAATGAAGAAGTGAAAGAAGAAAAAAAAGAAACGGCTAAAGAAGAAGAAAAAGAGGCCGTAAAAGAAGAAATAAAAGAATCCCTGAATAAAGATACGAAAGAAGCGTGAAGTGTTTCATAAGACAGGAAGGTTCAAGGAGGAGTAAAAATGGCTAATTTAAACAGAGTTTTTTTAATGGGGAATTTAACGCGCGATTTGGAGCTTAAGTACGGAAAGAACGGACAGCCTGTAACAAATATGAGGCTTGCCGTAAACAGGGCATATACGACGCAGACCGGAGAAAAAAAAGAAGAGGTATGTTTTGTAAATATAGTTGTATGGGGCAAACAGGCAGAAAGCTGCCATACGTATCTTGCGAAAGGCTCGGCGGTTTTTGTTGAAGGGCGTCTGCAGAGCCGCAGCTGGGACGCGGAAGACGGTACAAAAAAAAGTATTCTGGAAGTAGTTGCTGACAGAGTTCAGTTTATAGGCAGAAAAAAGAAGGGCGATGAAGAAGTTTCCGGAGAGGGCGATGCGTCGGCAGCGGGCGATCCGGGAAAAGATGACGCGCCGTTTTAATATTTCAAGGAGGAAGTTTTAAATGGCTGTAAAGACAGGCGGAAGAAAAGGATTTGCGTTCAGAAGAATAAAAAGAAAAAGGTGCAAACTCTGTTCTGAAAAAAGACAGGATTTGGACTATAAAGAAGTTATTTATCTTAAAGGATTTGTTACCGAACGGGGCAAGATAATACCCAGGAGAGTAACCGGGAACTGCGCCAAACATCAGCGGCTGGTAACAAGGGCCGTTAAAAAATCCAGAGAAGCGGGTTTAATGCCTTTTACCGTTGATTGATGCGCCTGTTATGAAGCAGGAAAGGCGGGTCTGAAATGCTTGAAAGCCTGATCTATCTCACAACAAGTTTTACGGTTATGTTCTTTTTTTTTGGTCTGACAGGATTTTTTATGTTTTTCCTGATAAAAAAAGAAATGCAGTGGACGCATGTGATATTTGCCGGGGTTTTGTGTTTTATGGCGGTTTTTACTGCGTTCTTTGCAGGCGTGCAGAAATCCACGGGACATAATATATATGAGATCATAAAACAGGATTTTGAAAAGAGCACCGAAGAGGTACTGGCAAGAGCGGAGAAAAGCGGCGCGGATCCGGCGGAAATAAAAGCAATGAGAAGAGGCCTGGAGATGTTCTTTATAAATGCTCTTCCGGCCTGGATCATAACAGCTGTTGTTTTTATTGTTTTTTGGATTTATTTTGCCGCACGGCTGGCGGCAGTGAAATTTCTGGATAAAGAAAATAAAATGCCGCCTTTTTCACGGTGGTATATTGATGAAAAAATGATGTGGGTCCTGCTTCTGGCAATGGCGATGCTGGCCGGCGGAAAATTCATACAGAACGAAACGCTGAATGCAGCCGCGTTAAATATATTGTTTTTTCTGGCAAATCTGTATTTTCTTGCGGGTCTGTCGGTTGTTGTTTTTTATATGGAAAAGAAAAATGTTTCCGGAATTGTCCGGCTTATGTTTTTTATGCTTGCGGTTTTCTGGTCGGTTGTATCCGCCGCCGTGACAGCTGCCGGGCTTTTTGATACATGGTTTAATTTCAGAAAAATTGAAAAGGGAGGCACGATATGGAAGTGATTTTGAAAGAAAGTGTAAGAAAACTCGGAAGAGTGGGCGATGTTATAACGGTTGCTCCCGGATATGCCAGGAATTATCTGCTGCCGCAGAAGAAAGCTGTTCCTGTTACAGAAAAGAATCTGAAAGCGATACGCGAGCAGTATAGTAAAAAAGCGGCCCGGGCGGAAAAAGAAGCGGAAGGTCTTCGTGAAACGGCTGATAAAATGAAAGATACGCAGATAACAATAAAGAAACTCGCATCGGAAGATGACCGGCTTTTTGGTTCGGTTACGGAGGCGGAAATAGCCTCGGAACTGGCGAAACAGGGGTTTGAAATAGACAAATCCGCTGTTGAACTGGATAAACACATAAAAGAGCTTGGTGTTTTTGATGTTAAAATAGTGTTGAAGCATAATGTTGAGACGAAAATAAAACTGTCTGTTGTAAAGGACGGTGGAGATGACAAGAAAGAAGACGGAGAAGAAGCGAAAGGATAAACCGCCATGGCTGATGATAAATTAAGAACAGCCAAAGTTCCGCCTCAGAACAACGAAGCGGAACAATCGCTGCTTGGAAGCATACTGCTCAGCACCGGACGTTCCATTGACGTGATCGCGTCCCTGATTGAACCTGAAGATTTTTACGACCCCAAACACAGGAATATCTACGCGGGAATGAAAAAACTGAGCGAAAAGAGCGATGCAATTGATGCTCTTACGCTTGTTGACGAGCTCAATTCTTCCGGACTGCTGGATTCGGCGGGCGGCGCCTCCTATATAACAATGCTTTCCGATATAGTTCCCACAGCCGCGCATATAGAAGATTATGCCGAAATTGTAAAAGAAAAATCCAATCTGAGAAAACTTATAGATCTTTCCACCGAGATCATTGAAAATGCCTATACCGGCAGCCGGGAGCCTTCTGATATAATAGAAACAGCGGAAAATAAAATATTCGGAATTGCCGAAAGAGAACACGGGACAATGACAACTGTGAAAGAACTCATACATAATGTGTATGAGCGTATTCAGGAGATGGGGGCAAATCCTGAAAAATATATAGGCATGGAAACCGGATATAAATACATTGATGAGGCAACTTCGGGCTTTAAAGAACAGGAGCTCATTATTGTCGCGGCAAGACCCTCGCTGGGAAAGACTTCTCTTGTCCTGAATATAGCCCATAAACTTTCCGTAAGAAAGAGGAAAAACATACTTATGTTCAGTTTTGAAATGAGCGCGGAGGATCTGATAAGAAGGCTTCTTGCCATAGGATCCAGAGTAAATATTCAGAAAATAAGGACGGGAAAATATCTCACAAAAGAAGAAAAAGAAAAAATAATGGAAGCAGCGGGGCGGCTGTCTGACACAAATTTCTGTATAGATACCGGAGACAATACGGTTTTTGAAATGAGGGCCAAAACCCGCAGTTATATGTCGCAGCTGAGAAAAGACGGAAAAAAACTTGATATGATAATAGTTGACTATATGCAGCTTGTAAGGCCGGATCCTTCAATAAAAGTGCGCGAACAGCAGATAGCGAACATATCCAGGTCATTAAAAGCGCTTGCCAGAGAGGCAAATGTTCCGGTAATAGCTCTGTCTCAGCTTAACCGCGAATCCGAAAAAAGAGACAGAACAAGGCCGGGAGCCGGTTCCGCGGAAAAAGCACCGGCGCCGAAGCTGTCTGACCTGAGGGAATCGGGAGCCATAGAGCAGGATGCGGATATGGTCATGTTTATTCACAGAGAAGACAATGAGATCGTGGATGTCACGGTTTTTGATGATGCGGGTGTTGAAAAACGGCAGGGCAGACGGTGCAGGCTCATAATTGAAAAGAACAGGAACGGCCCTGTTGCCAGCCAGAAAGTATGGTTCATACCGGACCTGACGGCTTTTGAAGAGCGCACCGAACAGGAGCAGGAACCTGAGGCAGGAGGGGGAAATGCCGCGGGAGCTTTTTAAAAAAACAAATACAGCTGCTGCTGAAATAGATCTTGCGGCGCTTAAATATAATTTTACGGCTTTAAAGAGAAAGACAAAGAAAAAGATTATACCTGTTATAAAAGCAAACGCATACGGACACGGGATTGTTGAAATATCCCGTTTTCTGGAAAAAGAATGCGGCGCGGATATCCTTGCCGCGGCAAGGATGAGCGAAGGAATACAGCTGAGAAAGAACGGGATAAAAACAGGAATACTTATACTTAACGGCGCGGGGAAAGATGAGATCAGTGATGCTGTGCGAAACAATCTTGCCGTATCTGTTCACTGCGCGGAAAAATTAAAAGATGTCTCGGCGTTCTGCGCAAAAAACAGAAAAAAAGCCGATATACATTTGAAATTCAATACCGGAATGAACCGGCTGGGAATATCTTTAACCGACGCGCTGCGGGTAAAAAAGACAGTTGATATGAATCCCCGTATAAGGCTGAAAGGTATTTATACTCATTTTGCTGATGCGGACAAAAAAAACGATACAAGAACCCTTAAGCAGGCGCGTGAACTGGAAAAACTGAAAAAAATCTTCGGGGACGGGCCGATGTACCATGCCGCGAATTCCGCGGCAGCCGCAAGATATGAATCGGTCCGGTTTGACGCGGTAAGGCCGGGTATTATGCTTTACGGCTGTTATCCGGGCGGGGGTTTCCGGTTTGATATAAAATTAAAGCCGGTAATGTCTTTGAGTGCGCCCGTGATTCAGGTCCGGAAAATAAAAAAAGGCGATAAAGTAAGCTACGGCGGAAAATATACGGCGCCTTCTGTCCGGACAATAGCGGTTGTGGGGATAGGCTACGGCGATGGATTTTTCAGGTCCCTGAGCAATAAAGGATATGTTCTTATAAAAGGGAAAAAGGCTCCGGTTCTGGGGGCCGTATGCATGGATATGACGGCGGTGCGCGCTCCTGAAAAAACAAAAAACGGGGACAGGGCGGTTGTGTTCGGGAAAAGCGGAAAGGCTGTGATCTCTGTTGAACAAATCGCGGAAAAAGCAGGGACAATACCTTATGAAATACTTACGGGCATAACGGACAGAGTGGAAAGAGTTTACAGGTGATGTTTATATGAGAATACTCGGGATTGATCCGGGCACCGCGAGAACAGGTTTTGGCGTCGTGGAAAAAAAGGGCGGGCGTCTTATTGTTGTTGATTACGGACTTATTGAAACAACAAAGAAGCTTGAACCGGCCGACAGGCTTGAATATATTTTTGCGCAGATAACAGAAATAATAAAAAGGCACAAACCCCGGGTGCTTGCCATAGAGAAACTTTTTTTTAACAGGAACGTAACCACGGCAATGAGTGTCGGGGAAGCAAGGGGCGTTATTATGCTGGCGGCGGCAAGGGCCGGCATCAGAGCGGTTGAATATATGCCGCTGCAGATAAAAAAATCCCTCACCGGGAACGGCAGGGCGGAAAAAGCCCAGATGCAGGCAATGATAAAACTGATGCTGAATATTCCGGAGGTTCCGAAACCTGATGATGTGGCGGATGCGCTTGCTATTGCGGTGTGCCACGCAAGCGCGTCAAAGATGGAAGAGCTGCACAGGAGTTTGGGAAAAACGGAAAGGAATAAAAAAATAAAATAATCTGACGCGGAGGCGCAATGATAGATTTTCTTGAAGGCGCGGTTGAAGAGGTTTCGGAAAATTATCTTTTGATAAATGTCGGCGGAACCGGGTACGGAATGCGCATCTCAACGGCGACTTTTGATTTTTTCAAGGACAAGACAGGGGACGCAAGGATCTTTACATATCTTGCGGTAAGAGAAACAGCGGTGGAGCTGTATGGTTTTTCCCGGAGAGAGGAAAAAGAAATATTTCTGGTGCTTTTGGGGGTGAACGGCATAGGCGCAAGGGCAGCCATAAATATACTGAGTAATATCACGGTGGAGCGTTTGAAAAGCGCGATAGCTTCCGGAAAGCCGGATCTGCTTACAAAAATACCGGGTCTCGGCAGAAAAAAATCCGAAAGAATAATAGTGGAGCTGAAGGACAAATTCAAAAATATGGATGCCGGAGACGAAAGCGCCGAAGGGATCATATCCGGAGGGGATTATATTGAGGCTCTTGAAAAGCTCGGGTTTTCTTATTCGCAGGCCAGAGACGCTTTGAAAGAAGTGATAAAAGAAAGCGGCGGGAATATGGAAGAAAAAGAAATAATAAAAAAAGCGCTTAAACATCTGGCGCCGCAATAAACGGGATGAAAAAATGAAAAACGAAAACGAAAAAAGAATAATAAACGGCGAAAAAGAGATGACTGATTCCGGTTTTGAAAAGAACTTAAGGCCGGCTTTTCTGGCTGATTATATAGGGCAGGAAAGCGTAAAAGAAAAACTGAAAATATTTATTGATGCGGCAAAACAGAGGAATGAAACTCCGGAGCATATACTTTTCTGCGGGCCGCCGGGACTGGGAAAAACAACACTTTCGCATATAATAGCAAATGAAATGGGAGTGAATATAAGGGTCACTGCCGGGCCTGTTATTGAAAAAGCCGGGGATCTGGCGGCAATAATAACAAATCTTGAAGAAAACGATGTGCTGTTTATAGATGAAATACACAGGCTGAACCGTTCGGTTGAGGAAATAATGTATCCTGCGCTTGAGGACGGGGTTCTTGATATTGTTCTCGGCAAAGGCCCCACGGCAAAAACATTCCGTATAGATCTTCCGAAATTTACACTGATAGGCGCGACAACCCGGGCAGGGCTTCTGACAGCGCCGCTGCGCGACCGTTTCGGCGCGGTTCACAGAGTGGATTTTTATGATATTGAGTCGCTGTGCATAATAATCGGGCGTTCGGCGGGAATTCTCAATATAGAAGCGGATAAAGACGGCATCCTGGAGATCGCAAGGCGCTCGCGGGGCACGCCCAGAGTGGCGAACCGGCTGCTTAAAAGGGTCAGGGATTTTGTGCAGGTTAAGGCTGACAATAAAATAAATGCAGGTACTGCGGCAAAAGCCCTTGAAATGCTTGAAATTGACGGTATGGGGCTTGATAATATGGATAAGAAAATAATAACAACAATAATAGATAAGTTCGGCGGCGGGCCGGTCGGCGTTGACACGATTGCGGCGGCGGTGTCTGAAGAGCCGGGCACTATTGAAGATGTTTATGAGCCCTATCTGATACAGATTGGATTTATAAACAGAACCCCTTCCGGCAGAAAGGCGACGGAAAAAGCGTACAGGCATTTTGGCTTCAGATATAATATGCCCGGCGGGGATGAATTATTCTGAGAAAGGGGAGCGTATGAGGAAAAACATAAGGATCCGGACCGCCGGTTTCTGTCTTAATGAGAAAAATGAACTTCTTCTTGTGAATCATGTGAAGAAGGGCAGGTCTTACTGGCTGCTTCCCGGCGGCGGCGAGGAGTTCGGTGAAACAGTACCGGCGGCGTTAAAAAGAGAATTTATGGAGGAAGTGAGCCTGAAAATAAAAAAAATACATAATCTTGTTTTTATGCATGATACCGTATATCCCGGAGGCGAAAGGCATATACTGAATGTTTATTTCAGGGTTGAGCTTTTTAAAAACAGCAGGCCTAAGGTAAACAGGGAGGGTGTTTTAAAAGGATCGGAATATGTAAGCAGGGAAAAATTCCGTAAAATACTGTTTTATCCTGATATGAAAAATGCTATACTTAATGAGTGGAAAAGGGGTTTTAAAAAAAACCTCGGTTATGTTTATACAAAATTTAAATAACTGCATATTTTGGAGGTGTTTCTATGGAAGGTCTGAATATTACAACGTCAACAAAAGGGGATGTGACGATAGTAAAATGCGCCGGATACATTGACACTACGACGTCCTCTCTTCTTGAAAAAACAATGGGCGACCTGATACAAAAAGGGGTTTATAAAATAATCATAGATCTGGGGGAAGTGGATTATATAAGCTCCGCGGGATGGGGGATATTTATAAGTGAAATTAAAAACATAAGAAAGAACAAAGGCGATCTGAAGCTTGTTGATATGAAACAGGAAGTAATTGAAATATTTGAACTGCTGGATTTTACCAACATACTGGAATATTTTAAAACAGTGGATGAAGCAATAAAAAAGTTCAAATAAATTATGGCGAAAAAATATCAACGCCGCTTTGCTTCCGGGGAAGAGGCCGGGGCCCGCGGCCTGAATGACAGGAGAAAATATGCGGCTGCTGCCGTCTTTTTTCTTGTTATGTTTCTTAATATAGCCGGATTTTATCCCGATGCGGGTTCAGATATCCGGCTTTATCTCCCCATGTATATTCTTTTTTTTGTCTATGTTTATCTGACTGAGCGCAGAACGCGTAAAGCGGATAAAAATTTTCAGATAAAAACCGCATACCTGGTTTTTATAGTATATCTGACGGCGGCAAATATAACAGGGGGGCCGGAATCTGAATTGAAATGGGCGCCTTTTTTTGTTGTTTTTGTCCTTATGCGGCGGAAGTTTTATAAGCATTCACTTTTTATGCTGGGGATGGTATTTCTTTCTTTTTTAAAACATCAGAACGCGTTTCAGCCGCCGGAATACGCTTTGTTCGGAGGGCTTGCCGCACTGGGTTTTGTTTTGTATGCCACGCGAAGGGAAAACAAAGGAATCAGGCAGAAAATTATCGCGGAAGGAATTGATTCCGGCAAAGACAGCGGGGATTTTGATGTGACCGCGTATAAACTGCTGAAAAACCAGCTGCGCATGTTCAGGGAGTTCTCGGGGGCAAAAACAGTTCTGTTTTTTCTGAAAAAACACGGAGATGAAAAGGCTTTTGAGCTTATAATGGCGGTTTCCGAAGAAGAGGAAAGCATAAATGAAGACTACGGCTTCAGTTTAAACGAAGGAGTAATAGGTTCCGGGATTGAAAAAGGAGGATGTTTCGCGTTTGATGTCAAAGGAATAAAACTGCCTTATTATAAAAAAGAATCAGAGTCAGCTTCCGCGGTTACAGTTCCTGTTGTGCTGGATAAAACAATAGGCGCAATTGCCG
This sequence comes from uncultured Spirochaetia bacterium, assembly GCA_964439215.1. Taxonomy (GTDB): domain Bacteria; phylum Oederibacteriota; class PGYV01; order PGYV01; family CAYTNY01; genus CAYTNY01. The sequence continues at coordinate 1,176 of CAYTNY010000040.1, read as the reverse complement.
CTGATTTTAAAGAAGAAGGCGTGTTTGACAGCGGCGAAATGAAAAAACGTTTTGAGGTAATCGCGAGAGAAACCGCGGGAATAATGGAGCTTTTTGAGATAAACCAGAAAACAGCGGTCCGCGAACAGCGGGTGAGTAAATTATTTGATATTTATGAAAAATTAAATCTTCTGGGCGGACGGGAAAAATTAATAAAAACTTTTTTTGAAGAGATAAAAAGTTTTGACATAATCGGCGGATATATCGCGGAGCTGCACAGCGGCGGCAGAACTCTTGAGATAACGGAAAGCTTTAATTATCCGGGCAATATAAAAGGGGCAAGGTTTGATGTGAGAACGGACGAGATATTAAGATATGTCTTTGACAGCGGAAAAAGTTCTGTTATTGAAAACGCAAAGGAAAAGAATATAAGAATAAATCTCAAAAGGGATGATGTTGACAGTTTTTACGTGGGGCTCCTGGGCGACACTCATACGGTATCCGGGATCGTGAAGCTTGATAAGGCAAAAGGCTTCGGGTTCAGCGTTCTTGAGATAAAGACCCTGGAAATGATACTGACCCGTGTGGCAATGCTGCTGGAAAACGCCAAACTGTATGATAAAATACACAGGCAGGCCACCCGGGACGGGCTTACCGGGCTGACAAACCATCTTACTTTTCAGGAAAAACTGCGCGGGGAAATGGAAAAAAAGGACAGAGGGGAGATACCGTTCGTTTCCCTGTTTCTCACGGACATAGACCATTTTAAAAATTTCAATGATACGTTCGGGCATCAGGAAGGGGACCGGGTGCTTATAAAAACATCCGAAATGTTTAAAGCGTTTTCCGGAAAATATGAAAACACATTTGCCGCAAGGTATGGAGGTGAAGAGTTTGTCTTTGTCCTGCCGGGCTACGACATCTATAAGTCCCGGAAAATCGCGGAAGAAATCAGAATATACTGCGCGGAAAATTTAACAGGCGGGGACGGCAAAGAGCAGCGCGCCATAACAATGAGCATAGGCGTGTCCGCGTATCCCGATTACGCCCGCGATTCAAGAGAACTCATAAAAAACGCCGACGATTACCTCTATCTCGCGAAAAAAGAAGGAAGAAACTGCGTAAGGGGCCCGAAGTAGAAGGGAAGCTTGGAAGCTTGGCGGCTTGGAAGCTTGGAAGCTTGGCGGCTTGGAAGCT
>CAYTNY010000039.1:0-19648 GCA_964439215.1 uncultured Spirochaetia bacterium | reverse complement strand
GGAATTCGGATTTTCATAAGTATTCCCGTCGCGCGTGTATTCTATATCAAACGACGCTCCCAAAGGCCGGGAAACCGTTTTTAACAGGTTTGTTCTGCCGGTTTGATTTTCCCATACAAAAAGTTCTCCTGTTTTATCCGAATATAGCCTGTCAGGATATCCATCACCGTTTATATCTGCCATAGTTACTTTTGTTTTATTCATGTTCCATTGCGTGTTGCCCCCCGGATTGATTATAATATTTGCGACAATAACAGGTACTATTACCGTAAAATACGCACCTGCCCCTATATTCTGAGCACCGCTGCTTCCTATATTTCTTTCTTCATGATGAAAATTACCGGTTTTATAGGTATAACGGCCGCTGAAACCATTTCCTGTATTGAACCAGACATTGCCCGCATCGTCCACAACATCCGGAAGTCCATCTACGTTTATATCCATAAGAGTCTTCTTTGTCTTTGAATTAGAACCTCCTCCGCCTATTCCTCCCCCAAAACCATAAAAACCGTCATTAAAGCCTATATTTATACCCAAATCAACATTGGAGCTTTCACCTTCATTTATTACCCCGACCGATGAATTAATAATACTTTGGGGTTCAGTAAATTCATACCCCAGATTATATTGGACAAAAAGATGATTTCCGTTATAAGTAACTATATCAGGCAAACCATCTCCGTTTATGTCTATATAATCCTTTTTTATACTCGAACTTCCACCACCCAGTCCGGCACTGAATCCTATAGCAGGCATTTGGCTTCCCGATTCCTTTTTTTCCGAGCTTGGCGGATTAGATGAACTTCCTGTGACAAATCCTACCACAGCCTGAGCATCGGATGCCCATTGGGCAGGATTTCCTCCAATACCTATATTCTGCGATCTATTGCCGCTTACCCTGAAACTGTCAAACTCCAGTTTACTTCTTGTTGAACTTAATCCTCCTGTAGGAGCAGTATACTGTATTCCCAAAAGACTTACTATGTCCGGGAATCTGTCGCCGTTCATATCCATATAATCGAGCAGACAGGTGCTTTCCCCGGTTGATTCCGAACCATTTACAAAAATAGCACCTGCTCCAACACTGTTTTGTATACCTAAACTCATCCTGTTTACCCCTGAAGCGCCCGCACCGCCCGCACCGCCTCCTGCCTGCCCCGCGAAATCGCTTGACTGCCTTAATTCAGGATGTTTATTTCCTATCCTCGTCGCGCTTAAAACACCGGCTTTGGCGTATAAAAAATCATCCGTACCTTTCCATGCATCCTCTATCCCTTCACTGTCATCTCCCGGATAAGGATAAAAAGGCACCTGCTCTATGTCCTGCGTGTTGTTTTTGTCTGCTTCCGGATTGCCGGAAGGTTCCGCAAGGTTATCGGGTATATGGAGCTTGTCCTGATTAATAGGCGTTTCCGGACTTCCCGGATTAAAAGGGTCTATTGGTTCGGCCGGGTTTCCTTTCAGCCCCGCAACACCCCAGCCTCTGCAGGGAATTCCGAACAAATCAACTTTCGGGGATGTATTAAACATATTAGGCAGGTCTGATGCTGGAAGAAACCCTTTAGGCCCGTAATACCCTGTTAAATTCCTTATGCTGATATTCTCCCTGAGTTCCCTGTTTCTTGCGTTAAAATCAAAATACATACTATCATTTACTTTCACTTCAAGATCAAAGGGCTGAGTATCGGCAGCGCTTATCCCCGGGGTCACGGCAGGCACAGGAACCGTGTATTTTTCTTTGCGGATAAGTCCCTGACGGTCAACGCGTCCTTTCACCGTAAATATCACTTCTTCGGTTTTTTCTATATTATTAAATGCAAGCGCCGGTTCTACGGTAAGATAACGTATATGTGTATCCCCGGTATCTGTATATTTCACCTCATAAGCCGGAGTAAATTCTGAATTCATAGCCTTTTCTTCCACCAGCTCATCATCGTCATTGAGCACTTTTTTAACAAAATACAGCTTAGGATACTTATCTGCAAAAACAAACTTCTCCCCGTCAGAAGTATTGTCTGTTCTCAGTCTGATCCTTATGTTTATATCGGCATTCTCATCAAGCAAGCCGGTCTCAAAAACCGTGGTGATATCCTGAGCCGGTCCTGAATTAAGAACAGTACTTGCTTGCACCGTATCATTTATAAGTATTTCTGCGGTAATGTCCTCATTCATACTGCCTGTTCTTGTCAGTGTGTCATCAAGTCTAAGAAATACTCCTCCTCCGGCTTCCCTGTCAGCGTCAGTAACAGACGGCACGGTCAGCGTGACTTCCGGAGGCGCGGTAATCTCAAAAGGCATATAAGGATAAGCAAAACTGTTTTCAGGATAAAATTCCATATCATAAGGGACACGCATTCTGATTATATAGTTTCCGTCTTCGTCCTGTATTACAGGCGTATTGTCCACCGTATCAATAACATTTCCGTTTTCGTCTTTTACTTCCTTAATAACAGGTTCAACCGAAATATAATGTATTTCAGGCTGCCATTTTATTTTTGTAAGATCAATGTTTGAGTCCGTCCTGATAAGAAAGATAAGTTTGTCATTCTTTTCAACGTCTATATCTCTGTAGCCGGACGGACCCATAGGTATTATTCCTGCCGCTGTATCCCACGCAAGAGTTTGTGCCGGATCGCTCTCAAAATCGTTGATTATTGTTTCATTCCCCTCATCGTCCCTCAGTTTAATGATAAGTGTTATATCGTCGGTTGTTTTCGCTGTTTTTTCTATATTTCCTTCCAGCCGTATGGTGCCTGTGAACGGTATTCCCAGATTCACTCCTCTGCGCCCCGCAAGAACAAAATCTTCCGAAGAAACATAGCTGTCCACGTCGAGATTATTCACATCTTTCATTCCTGTAATATCCGGATCCGTATATTTGACAACCGGATCCCAGTTTACGCTGTCATACATACCGTCAAATACAGACTGCACGCGGAAATATATTCTGTCGCCTTTTGATACGTTTATGCCGCCCGCATTCATATCCTGTTCTTCAAAATCCTCCGCACCCAGACGCAGGCTCAGAAGTTCTGTGTCTTCCTTCTGTATGGCAAGGCGGACTCCGTCTTTTCCTTCGTAATCTTCAAATACTTCCCGCTCATTTATATCATCTGTTGCGGGGTCATCCTCAACAGGCACCATCGATACTTTTGAAGTAATAGTTACTGTCCCGTCATAGGGCGCTGTCCATCTTTTTATTGTATCCACAAGCGGGTTGTCTTCAACTTCCTTTACAAACCTGTCTCTAAACGCCTGGTCATCTATAAGCCCTTCTGTTTCTATGGGCCTGCCCGCACCAAGAGGGTATTTTGTACCGGCCGTCTGCAAGTGATATGTGATCTCTCCATTCGCGTTTCTTTTTCCAAACCATACCGAACTGCCGTCTACAAGATCCGGTATACCGTCTGAATTGACGTCTTTCATATACTTTTCCCCGATCGTCAGGGATGCGGAAAAATTGGTGAAAGCCTGAACCGCGACAGCGTACGCTTCAGCGCCTGCTGAACCTGTATAGGAATAATCCTTTGAAAGATATTCTATACCCGATACACTATACAGCTCATCAGAATACGAATTTACCCCGCCCGGCCCGGATAAATTCTTTCTGTATTTAATTTCACCCGAACTTGTCTGAAATACTTTATCAGGAAGATTGTCTCCGTCAATATCAACAAAAGATAATACTCCTTTACCGTTATTGTTGGTGAAACCGAGTTTAAACCCGGCCGAGAGTTCCTTGCCGTTAGTTATGGGCGCCACTCCGAGATACAGATGGCCCCCCCACCCGTCTCCCAGCGAACTTCCAAGTGCGCTGCTCTGGTTTATCAGATCAATTCCTGCGATTGAAATATTGTTTATATTATCTTCCTCTTTAGTCCGCCAGATGAATTTATTCTGTGAAAACATTTTTGTATATTCTGTCTGTCCGGTACTGCCTTCAAGTTCATTATAATAACCAAACTCATGCGTGTTCTCCGGGAACTCTATACCGTTCTCCCCTTTCTGCGTAATCTTTTTAAGCAGGGTCTTGTAAAACGGGCCCGCTTCATATTCAAAAACATAACTCCGTATCAGGCCCGAATCACGGCCGCCTTCTTTTTTCACTTCTATACTCTTTAACTTTTTATCCGTGACTCTTTTAAACCCGCCGCGTCCGTCTATTCTCGCGTCCGGCCTTCCCTCGTAATCAAACAACACTTTATAAGGACCTGTCCCGCCATTATGGCCTGTATAGCGGATTTCCTTCAGATAAAGTTCGCCGGTGCTGCCGAAACTGTCATAAACATATTTTATGTTATTGCCGTTGGTATCCACGGTCTCCTTAAGGAGCCACATAAATCTCGCGCCGCTGTCCGTATCAAGCACAAAATCATCCGAGGAATCGCCGTATATATGCTTTGTCCCGTCCTTTTCAGTTACCTCCCATATATAACTGTCCGGACGGCTGCCTTTTCTTATTATTCTCCTGAACTGCCCTTCTATACGGGTATGAAATTCCTTATCCGGCTCCCTCTGCTCAAAATCCGCCCTGTGCGCTAGCGGCGACAGCATCTCGCCCTCCAGCAGATAGGTCTCTGTCTCTTTATCCGCGTCATACCTGGGCACACCCCAGCGCGTTTCGCACGTTATGGCGCGTACAGGCATATCCCAGCCTATTCCCAGCAGGCCGTTTCCTCCGTCAGAATTATAATTAATGGAAATCTGAGGCTGCATCCCCTGCCTGCCCGGCGGGATTTCTATGGGATAGCTCATATTTGCGCTTCCCTTGTTATTCGCGGAAGGCGGCTCTATAAGATTAATACCCGCCCCGGGGTCAGCGGCTTTTATGTCTTTTATCTGGTTTGGATTAAAACTCGCTACCTGCGGGTGGTCAGGCACTGTTATTGTGGCGTTAATAAAATCCGTAAAATGATCTGTCAAACTCACAACAACGCTGTTCTTTCCGTCCACCGACTCTGTCTCCACAGGCATCCATCTGCCAAGCGACTCATTGAAATAAAAAGTCTTTATCTCATTTTCGCTCATCCCCTGCGGTATAAGTTCTTTATTATACGGTATCTTTATCTTTATCTTTTTTTCAAACCGCGCGCCGTGCGGCATAAACCTGAACCCGGCGTGTTCGCCTGTCACGTTTATCATTCCGGGATCAAGCGGCGCAATATCCGCGGCTTTCAGCGGCATCATCTGTATGTTTGCCGCTTCATCCGCTTCGCTTATTTCTATTTCCGCTCCTTCCAAAGCAACTTTTTTTGATCCTCCCTTTTTTACGCCAAAACCGTAAACACCTTCCGCCTCAGACGCTCCGCCTGTTTCCGCGGTATTCCACGAATGCGGCGCAAGGCTGTCATACAGTTTTACCGTTTCCGTAATTCTTTCTCCGTCAGGATATACCGCGGTAAGCTCAACTTCCCACTCATCCCGATCCGCCTGATTTTCAAACCCCATTTCTTCTTTGCTTGTTTTTATATTAAAAGCTCCGTTATCCATACCGGACTCCGCAGGCCCGGCCATAAGCCTGGCAGGGCCCGAGCCATTGTCCGTATAAGCAAGATAACCTCTTATATACGCCGCTCTTCCGAAATATTCCCCGTTTACAGGATAAGTCACACGTATGTTTTTTCCATATACAGGGCCTGTTCCCGAGCCTGTCGCGGATATTTCCCCTATCTTTCCCTGACTGTCTTTTTCACCGCTAAAATTGAGTTTTACCCCGTCCAGTGAAACAGGTGTTTTTAACTCTATGGTTCTCCATCCGGGCTGCAGCTCTTTTCCGGATACTGTTGTTTCCGTATCAGACCATTCTCCGTTTCTCAGCCCTTTTACGCTTACACTCCCGGCAGGCGCCTCTTTTATATATACATTCAGTCTTTCAGCCCGGATGGACCTGGAAAAATAAAGTTCCAGCTCCGGATTATCCGCTTCCCCGTAAATATTCCACACGCTTGATATACTCCCGTCAAGCACTTGATCAACAGGTTTTCCTCTGTACCGCGCTCTTTCCGCTGCATTCGCTCCATTGTCTGCTTCTACCGCTACTTTCAGATTTCTTATGGTATAACCCGCGGCTGAACCGCCGGGAAGTATGAATGTTATCTCATTTTTGCCTTTTTTCAGCCAGCCCGGATTTATCTCCTCAATCTGCCGGCTCCACTCTTCTGACGACGGCATAGGCCAGCCGCCCTGCGCCGCGCTTCCGTTTATAAGACGTTCCGCTGAAATACCGCTGCCAAGCCCTTTCAGTTCATATATGAGCCAGGCCCTTTTAAATTCCGATATCATAGCGTCTATTTCCAGCGTAAAAGCCGCGCTGTTTGACCTGAGTCCTTCCGATGTTATATTTACAGTTACTTCGCCTTCACCCGGCTGTGCTTCAAACACCCTGCCGTCAGGCGGTGCCTCTCCCCGCTCCGCCATATCCGCCCGCATATCCGGACTGACATTTGTTCTTTCTCCTTCTCCCCAGAATTCTATCTCTGCTATTCCCGCTGCATCCGCTGATGCTCCCGGTTTCGGCTCCAATTTCAGCCTTATGCCTGATGTGTTGACAGGCGATGATGCCTCAAAATAATGCCATCCCTCCTCAAGCTCCGACAAATCTATTTTTACAAGCCCCGGAATATTTGCGCCGCCGGATTCTCCTTTTGGTTCTGCGGCGGTTATAATATAAGGTGAAGCTCCGTATACCTTCATACCCGAAACCTTTTCCTCTGCCCCAAACGCAACATCAAGAATACTTTTCCCATATGCTGTATAATGCGTGCCCGTATCCCTGTCAAACACCGACATGCAGGTTTCGGACTCCAATTCTTTCACTTCATCGGGAAGGCCCGCCTGCGCCGAGACTGTAACCCCGGCTATCTGTAAACGCAGATTGTCTTTTACTGCCCACGCGCCAAATGCGGCATAAACCATAACCCCAAACACCGCAGCGCATAAACACATCGCACCGGACATAATTATAACGCGCAGATTTTTTACACCCATTGTTTTTACGTTCATACCCGCCCTCCCAAATAATGATTCTTAATATCTTCCGGAATTTCCATTACTCAGCATCGCCCTTTTTATCTTTTGTTTTAATTATAATCTCAAAAATTTCCGTGTCAATTAACAAAAAGATGCAGATACTATGTAAATTTAAATCTCTTATATTTTTATACCCTTTTTTTAAAGGGTGACTGGTTTTGACATGAGACATAAAACACGGATTTCGGGTTTTTATATTTTTCTGTCCTGTCACGGCTCATAAACAAAAACCCATTCAGAATAACTCCGCGCATCTTCAAATTCTTTCAGCTCATCAGGAAATCCGGCCCGCTTTAAAGATTCCTCTTTTGAACGCGAAACGACTCCTTTAATTCCACCGTGCTCCGAACGGATGAGCAGCCACCCCTCCCCACTGTCAAAAGGATCTGTATAAAGTTTTCTTATATGCCTTCCTGAAAAAAATCTGCGGTCATTCACAAGTTCATCAAGTGATTCCGGATATTTTTTTCTGCCGGCAGCCGCATTGTAATAACTCTCTATACCCTTTTTGTACGCAAGCCCCCGGAAGATGAGTTCCTGTTCGTTTTCCGCCTTTACCACACGCGAAACAAACACCATACCCGCGCCCGCTGTTATAACACAGATAACCGCCGCCGCAATCAAAAATACAAGGTAAGAAAACCCCCGGTTCCCTCTTACAGTATTACCTGCCGTAAACATCCCTGTTTTCACCTTCTCCTCCCTCGATACCGTCCGCTCCAAAGGAAATAATCTCAAAACCCCCGTCACCCGTTGTTCTGTAAACATAAGGACTGCCCCACGGATCAACAGGCACCTGTTTTCTCAGATAAGGCCCTTTCCAGCCTTTTGCTCCGGCAGGCCTGGACACAAGTGTTTCCAGGCCTTCATAAGCCGTAGGATACCTGCCGGTATCAATATAATAACTGTCCAGCGCTTCTGAAAACATTTTCATCTGCGCCTCTGCTATGGACCGTTTCGCGGGGCCGAGTTTTTTAAAAACAGCCGGCCCGGCAAGCGAAGCCAAAAGCGCGATTATCGCCAGCACAACCAGCATTTCAATGAGTGTAAACCCGCCTTTTTTTATCCGGCGGGCCGGATTTTTACCAGTCATAATAATCATCCCCTTCCATTGATTTTTCATACGCACCGCTTCTTATATCATAAATACCGCCTTCAGGGCTTTCCAGCAGTATCCATGTCGAAATACTTCCGGTAACCGGGTCTTCGGGTATTTTTCTTATATATTTTTTTTCAGCAAGCTCCTCTATAACCGCGGGATATCTGCCCCTGTCCGCATAATAATCATCAAGTGCCTTTCTCAGCACCTGAAGATTTTTTTTCAGAACTGATTCCTCTGCTTTTTTTATTGACGTATGCACCGCGGGAGCCGCAAGGCCCGCAAGAAGAACCACCACAGCAAGCACAACAAGAAGTTCCACCAGCGTAAAACCCTTCTCTCTTTTATCACCAGTCCCTGTAATAAGTCCCATCAATGGCCCTTCCTCCGCTCAAAGAATATACATCATAAACATCACGATCCCCTCCGCCAAAACCCGCGGTTTCATCCCTGTAAGGCCGGACGCCCCAGGCTCCGGACAGCGTCATTGCTTTTCGCGCGAACGGATCGGACGGTATCCTGCGCAGATATTTTATCTTTCCGCCCGCGGCGCCTGTCTTCTTTGCACCCTCAACAAGAATCTCAAGGCTCAGCGGATAACCGTCGCTGCTTGCGATACTGTAAAGTTTTGAAATTTTTCCTTTTTCCCAGTCATTATGAAAACGGTCTATAGCCGTTCTTATCTCCCTCAAACCCGCTCTCAGCTGCAGCTCCTTTTCTCTCTTAACCATTATCTCCGCGTACGGAGCGGCAGCGGCAGCGAGCACGGCAAGCACCGCCATAGATACAAGAAGCTCTATAAGAGTAACGCCTCTGTTATTTAACAACAATCCTTGATGCTTCTTTTTTCGCATTAACAGCCGCACCCTCCTCGTTTTTCAGCGCGGTATCAAGGAAAACAAGATATGATATTCCCGGATCCACGCCTTTTACCTTTAACACCGCCAGATTTTCCGCGCCTCCTGCGGCCTTGTCCCTGTTAAAATCAAAAGTAACCTCCACAATCCCGCTGTCTGCCCGGCTGTCGTCATATTTAAAATTTTCAACCGCGCCGGATAATGCACGGGCTCCCGCAGGCCTGACAAACTTCGGGTTAAATGCTATAGAAAGAGGTACAGAATCCAAACTGTTTAAGTTTCTCCCTTTTATTAATATTTCCCCCTCCCTGTTCAGCGTAAGGTTATACTGCGGATCCGAAAAAGAAAAAACAGGCTCTTCTCCGCTTCCGCGTAAAAGCGGAGCCGTTTCACCACCGAGAAAATCCGCTCCGCCGGCGCCCTGTATTTTATTGACCGCTATAACAGGCGTGTTTTGCCCATCCGCTCTTTTTTCCAGTGATAAAAAATCAGGTTTTCCGGAAAGCCTTGTTTCCGTTCCTGAATAAATTTTCCCGGCGCTGCTTTCAATATAATCCCAGCCTCTGACAATGCGGGGGGTTATCGTAAGAAGCACCTCTGTTTTTGCAACCGATGCGTCCACAGACGTCGTAAAAAGCTCTCCTATTACAGGTATACTGCCGAGTCCGGGGATTTTAAGCCTGTTAACCCGTTCTTCATCCCGTATAAGCCCTCCCAAAACCGCGGTTTCACCGTCTTTCAGCAGCATAGTGGTTGTTGCGTCCCTTGTCCCTATGGAATAAGCAGGTTCAGCCTGAGTTCCCAGATTTGAACCAAGCGTACTGACTTCAAGCCCCAGCTCAACAAAAACCGTTCTGTCAAAATTCACTTTAGGAGTCACCTGAAGCCTTATACCTATATCCCTATACTCATATGTGATGCGCACCTGCCCGGTTGCATCCTGTATTGTTGATGACCGCAGCGGCACTCTGTCCCCTATATGTATTCTCGCGGGTCTGCCGTCAAGCACCCTTATTTTCGGATTTGCCAGCATTTTTGCGTCAACATCCTGTTTGTAGATATTAAAAAGCTGCGATGGAAGTGTTATGGTTCCCTGTTTGAGAATGTCAAGAAACGGCGTGCTTATCAGATTCTCTGCCTGTATAGAAGGAAACACAGCGCTGAACCGAACTCCGTAATTAAGCCCAAGCTGATCGGCTTTTGTCCTGTTGATTTCTATTATCTCCACGTCAAACAGGATTTCAGCGGGCTTCCTGTCATTAGCGGCAATCAGTTTTTCCGCAAGACTCAGCACCTCTTCCGTATCGCGGATCGTCACCGTATTTATACGGTCATTAACGGTAATTCTTCTGATATTCAGAACATTTTTAAGAATTTCGGCCGTTTCGCCGGCTTTGGACACATTCAACTGAAACGTCCTGATAATAAGGTCTTCATAGTGATTTCTCTTTGCCTGTATATCCGGCGCGACCAGTATGGTATTGGGCCCTATACGTTTGTAAAAATTAGATGACGTCAAAAGCAAAAGATCAAGCGCCTGCTCAAAGGTTATGTCCTCGGCAAAAAGATCAACAGGAACGGCTTTTACATCCTTATCAAAAATAACATTAACACCAAATGACTTTTCAAGAAAATCAAATGCCTCCCGCAGGTTTGTTTTTTTAAAATTCATTGTAACAGGGCTGTCCGAAGATAGAACAAGCCCCGACGCAAGACCCGCTTCTTTTGATATTTTCGCGAATCCTTTTTCCGAGAGTTTGTGCCCCGGGCATACCTCCAGCGCTTTTACCAGCACGCTCCGGGCATCACTAAAACTTCCATTTTTATACAGGTTATAAGCGTGTGTATAAAGGCGGTCCGCCTCCCTCACGGCATGGCACCGCGCAAGCGCCCGCGCAAGCCTCTCATCGCCCGGCATTGCAAGCAGCCCCTGCTGAAAAGCCGCCATTGCCTGGATTGTATTGTTTTCCTCCCTAAACCTCATACCTTCTTTATAAAAAAAATCAGATGCGGCAAACTCTGTTTTTTTCAGCGCCATTTTCGCTTCAATGTTGCCCGGCTCCTGCGATACTATTCTCCTGTATTCCATCACCGCCTTTATCCATTCCTCATTTTGTACATATGCCTCCGCACGGTAAACAGACAGCCCCGCACAGCCGCAAAACAAAATCAGCACAGCCGCAGCCGCGTATATCCCCGCTTTTAATATAGAACCCGTATTCTTCATCTACCGCCTCCTCAGCATAAATGTTTTTGCCATATTTGTTTTCAGGTCCACAACTTCCACTTTCTCAGGCATTATACTTATCACCCGGAACCTGTTATCAGAGCATCCTTGCGAACAAAGCGTAAAAACCCTTCCGCCCTCCGCGACAAAAGCGTATTTCATACCGTCTCTGAGAACCACTCCCAGCAGTTTTATTTCATCATCGCCGGTTTCTTCAGATACCGGGATCCTTACAACTTCCGGTTTTGCCAGGTTTTTTTCAGTGGCAGCCCTTTTCTTTTCATAAACATTCTTCTGCTCCCAAAAAATATCCCTGTGCACTTTTTTCATATCTTTGCCCGGAATATCCGGAAAATCTATAACCAGACCCTGTCCCGCACCGAAACCGGCCTCTTTTTTTTCCGCAGTCAATACTGCTTTTACAATATTCAGCACCAGCAGCACCGCGGCTGCCAGAATCAATATTTTCAGACGTTTCCCCTGATTCACCGCCCGCCCCCTCTATATATTTTTGCGGAAATTACCGCCCGCACACCCTCACGGCCCCTCTCCATAACCAGCCTGTCTATGACAGCCGCAGGTTTCATATTTCTCAAATCAACTATAAACTTTCTCACTGATGAATATTCCCCCGAAACTCCTATTTCCCTATTTATACAGGCGCCTCCGGCCGCGGAATCTTCAACCGGTGCTTCTATGCGGATTTTAAGTCCGTACTTTTTCCCTGTTCGTATTATTTTTCCGAACAGCGCCGCTTCTCCTGTTTTTTTACTCATTCCATCTTCTATAAAATCAGCCGTAAAAAGAGCTTTATTAAATTTCTCATATATCTCCCGCGCCTGTACGTTTCCGGCCCGCTGCCGGTTAATTTTGTTTATTTCGGAACAAACCGATTTATACCGGATTTCCGCCGGCAGCCGCCAGAATAAAAACACCGCAGCTGTCAAAAACATCACAGCGGCCAATACACCACAGGCCCGGGACGCCTCTTTATGCTTCAGGGCATATTTCAGACTGCTGATTAAAAAAAATATCTTTTTCATTTTCGCTCCTTCATACTTACCGTAAACACCGCTTTGGCTCCGCCCTTTTCTTCTTTCCACATCTGGTTCCTGAGTTTGACATCACTGAAAAAATCATCCTTCTCAAGCGCCGCAAGAAATCCGGCAAGTTCTTCTATGTTTTCTGATTCCGCCTGAAGCTCAATTTCATTATTTTTCAGCCCGTACCTGAACGATTCTATCGCGGTGCGTCCCGGCAGCATCCGTTCAATTTTATGCAGGATCTTTGATACTCCGGCTCCCCCGCCGATCTGCATCCGGTTTAAAACCGCGGCCCTCCCTGCCAATGCTTCTATTTCCTCCGGCGCCGGTGTTTTAAAAGAAAACGCACCGCCGGTTCCCTGCTGTTTTAAAGCAGCAAGTTTTTTTTCAGACTCCGGTATCCTTTTTTTTATTTCACGGGCTCCAAAAACCACAAAAAACATAACAACAATCAACACAGCCGTTAAAACATATCCGCTCACGGCAATAACAGCGGCAAGCCTGTCAGTATGCCCGGTAAAATTTATATTTAATCTCATCTTTTAACCGCGGCACATAAAACAGCCGCCCCTATATCCCGCGTATTTACACCGGCTTCCGGCTCAATCCGGTCTGTTATACGCAGATTTATGACGCCACCTTCTATCCTGCGGTTCAAAATCTCCTTACCCGCATCCGCCGCAAAGTCACTTCCGCAAAAATAAATCTTTTCCGGAGCAGGCATATCAGGCTCAGAAACACAGTTCCTGATTATTCTTTCGGCATCTGCCGCAGCCTCTAAAATGTTTTTTTCCGTATTTTCTCCAGGATGTCTGCTGCGCCACGAATTTATATAAAAAGGCGTCCTGTTTTCGTCCCATATAATTAAACCCCTGTATTCCTGTTCAATAACAATCAAGGCGCCGGGGCTGCGGTTTATATCTTCATAAAACGCGTTAAAACAAAAGTTAACGCCGGAATCAATGACAGCGGGCGCGGCGCCGGCTTTAATAAAAATGTTTTTCACGCTGTCCGTCAGTCTTCTTTCCGCTGCCGCGGCCATAACACGCACCATACCGTTTTTTTCCGCAATCTGCTGCGCTCTGCATTCAAGTTTTTCCCGGCCCCCGTATATTTTATGAAACCGCCATTCAAGAAAATCATTTTTTCTTACGGCGCCCCGCCCCCTGCCGGAAACATCAAAAAAAATAGTTTTTACATCCGGCCCGGGCAGTGCAGCCTGTATAACCGCGTATTCGTCCGCATAAGGCCGCAGTATTTCCCGCAAACATCCGGCAGCCGCTTCCCCGTCTCCGGAGATTTCCCGCATTCCGCAGGCAGCCAGTCTGTACCGCTCCATATACTCCCGCACCGCGGCGTATTTTATAAATGATCCGCCGATTTCTATCCCTATGCACAATCCTTTGTACCCGCTCCGTGCGGCATCCTGTTTTCCCGCAGCTGTTTTTTTATTCCGCAAACGTAACACGGTTTATCTCCGAAATCGTAGTAAGCCCAAGCGCACCTATTTTTATTGCGGCTTTTCTGAGCGTTGTCATTCCTCCGTTAACCGCGGCCTCCAGAAGTTCATCGGACGGCCTTTTTTCCATAATAATGCGCCGTATTTCAGGGCTTATAAAAAGATATTCTCCTATTGCGGCCCTTCCTTTATACCCCGTACCGCCGCACTCGGCGCAGCCTTTGCCTTCAAACCATTTTATGTTTTTATATTCTCCGT
This sequence comes from uncultured Spirochaetia bacterium, assembly GCA_964439215.1. Taxonomy (GTDB): domain Bacteria; phylum Oederibacteriota; class PGYV01; order PGYV01; family CAYTNY01; genus CAYTNY01. The sequence goes on along the minus strand of CAYTNY010000039.1, from coordinate 5,676 downwards.
CATCCGGCCCGATCCTGTCCGCGGCGCCGGCAGGAGCCGCTGCTCTGCACTTTTCACAGATAAGACGGATAAGACGCTGCGCCACAACACAATTCAGCGCTGAAATAAAACTGTATATATTAATACCCATATGGCTGAACCTGCCAATTACATCACAGGCGTTATTTGCGTGAACCGTGGAAAAAACCAGATGACCGGTAAGCGCCGATTGTACAGCTATCTGTGCGGTTTCTGTATCCCTTATTTCCCCCACAACTATCTTATCCGGATCGTGCCTCAGCATCGATCTTAAACCTCTGGCAAACGTAAGATTCTTTTTTTCATTTACCGCTACCTGTACTATACCCGGTATACGGTATTCCACAGGATCCTCAATTGTTACTATCTTTTCCTCTGACGAATTAAGCTCGCTCAGCGCCGCATAAAGCGTTGTTGTTTTTCCGCTTCCCGTAGGGCCCGTAATCAGGATCATTCCATACGGTTCATTTATACTGCGTCTTATTTTTTTCGAGATATCCGCGCCAAATCCGAGTCCGTCAATGCTTAACCCTTTCACATCACGCATAATCGAAGATTTATCCAGAATTCTTATTACAACATCTTCACCGTAAATAGCGGGAAGAACCGATACCCTGAAATCAGTCTCCCCTTCATTTACCGCAAGTTTGAAATGCCCGTCCTGCGGGACTCTTGTTTCAGCTATGTCAAGTTTTGCCATAACCTTTATCCTCGTCACAAGCGCTCTGTGATGAGCGGGGTCAAGCGCGCCTGTGGCGGGGCAAAGCACGCCGTCTATCCTGTATCTTATTCTTACTCCTGATTCATATGATTCAAGATGCACATCACTGGCCCGCTTTTGCATAGCCGCAAGCACAATTGTATTAATCAGCCGTGTCACCGAATTCGCCTCGCCTGCCAGCTCCTTCAGTGATACGGTTCCGTCTGCGCTCTGTCCGGCGCTGTCCTGTTGTATATTCCTGTAATGTTCGGAAACATCTTTCAGAAATACAGCGGCCGCACCGCTCCTTTCCTGCGCCGATTCTATAAAAGCTTTTGTCGACAGCAAAAACTCTGTTTTCTTTCCGGATATGCGTTCAATCTGATCCGCAAGCGTTATGTCAACAGGATCTCCTATAACCACCCGCAGCACTTCCCCATCCAGACCATAAGGCACTATTCCCATACGAAAAACATCGGATGCAGGCATAATTTCAAACATCTCTTCCCCAATCACATATCCTTTCAGATCCGCATATTCAAATTCAAACTGCTCCGCAAGCGCCATTGCCAGCTGTTCTTCCGATATAATTCCGCGTTTTACAAGCCACTCGCCTATTCTGCATTCAGCTGTTTTAAGCTCTGCTTCCACCTGCCCGGACGTTACAAATCCGAGCGAAACCATTATCTCTCCTATTTTTTTTCTTTTAAACAGTTCTTTTTTCATCGTATAATCTCCGCTATTTTGAAAACAGGCAGATACATCATAACAACCACCGCGCCCACAAGAACACCCGCCGCAAGTATCATTGCAGGTTCAACAAGCGACATTATACGCGACATCCTGTAATCTATACGCCTTTCATAGTAAGCGGCTGTTTCCGACAGCATATTTTCAAGGCTGCCCGACGCTTCCCCTGTGTTCAAAAGTCCTGCCGCTGTTTCAGAAAAAAGTTTTTCGGACCGCGCGGCTTCCGAAAACTGATCTCCGCCTTTTACTCTTGTTATAACTCTATCCAGGCGCTGTGCAAATATACTGTTTTTAACAGAATCCTTCGCCGCCTCCATAGCGTCAACAAGAGGCGTTCCTCCTGACAGCAGCATTGCCATTGTTCTTGCGGTGCGTTCATACTCAAGAAAAACAGCGGTCTGCCCTGTCAGCGGATTGTTTATTTTCAAACGGTCAAAAAACTCTCTGAAGAATTTTTTATCTTTTATTTTCACTCCAACAACAGACATTACAATAAAAAACACGGCAGCACTCCCTGCGTATACAAAAAAATTATCCGCAATATGAAACAAAAAACCCGTAAAACCCGGCAGTTCAGCGTCAAAACCGGCATAAAGAACCGCAAAACGCGGCATAACATAGGAAAACAGGACCGTAATTATCAGTGCCATTATAATCAGCAGAAAAATCGGATACGCCGCAGCCTGACTGACTTTCTTCGCGAGCGCTGTTTTTTTCTCCAGAAAGACAGCGTATTTTTCAAGCGGCGCCGCAAGGCATCCCGTCATTTCACCGGTCTTCAGCGCTGAAATAAAAAGACTGTCAAAAACATTCGTATGCGCGGCGCAGGCGGCTGATAAATGCACCCCTTTCCGGATATCCGTGTTTACACGCTTTAGTATGTGCTCCATAGTCCTGCTTCCCGGCCGCCTGCAGGTCAATGATACCGCCTCCGGCACGGTCAGCCCCGCCTTTATAAGCGCTGCCAGTTCTTTTGCAAAAAAGAGTATTTCCTCAGCACCTACTCTGCCCGCACCGAAAAAAAAGGTCTTTTTTTGTTTTATAGCCGTTTTTTTTACAAACATCCCTTTTTCCGCAAGCTCATTACGGGCGGCATCCGGGTTTTCCGCCGCAATCTCCCCTTTTATCTCTTCACCTGTATCCAAAATACCTCTGTAAATATAAACCGGCATATAAACCTCCGCTTTTAAGCCGACTTCTGCGCTGACAAAGATTCACGGACAACCGCATCAATGATTTTTTTAATCCTGCCGTTCTTTCTGTATTCTTGTTCAACGTCCTTTGCTCTCTTGCTGACATTACTGTAATGCATACCGCCAAATAGTTTTGATATTTCATTCGCTTTCATATCAGTCTTTTTCCACAATATATAAATGGCTATTTTCTTGCCGGGATTCCACTTCCCTTTTTTTAATCTGAGTTCATTTTCAGGCATTTTAAATTTTTCCGCCGTAAACCTTATTACCTTTTTACAATCAAGCTCTTTTATCCGCGCACCCGCCTGTGTATGCTTTTTATTGTTTTTTCCATAGCATTTAAAAACCATCTTCTTGAATTCATCGGACCCTATCACATAATCACTGTATATTTCTTTTTGTTCTTTTTTATGATCCAGCTGCATCCCTTTCTGCAGATATGCTCTGTACATTTCCGCGGGATTGTCCCCGTTGTCCGCAAAAAAACCCAGGATTTCCTTTGTGTCGCAGATTTGCGCCGGAATACCGCCCGCATATTCCTTGTATCCGCTCCAGTTATACGTATGCGCTCCGGCCGCAAGGCCCGCCCTCACCGGATTTAAATGTATATATCTGCTGTATTTCAGCAGACAGCTCTGTTTTTCAAGAACATAACTTTGAAACCTGCTTCTGAACAAATGCCCTATACGTCTGTATCGCCGGTTGAAATAACGAGTATAACAGGTGTTGATATAGTGCATAATTTTCGCGAGATTTGCTTTTTGCGTCATAACAAGCAGATGGTAATGGTTGGGCATTAAAACATAGGCATATATTTTCATTTTATATTTTTCCCCGGCACAGCCCAATATTTCTTTAAACGCTTTAAAATCAGAGTTGCTTCTGCAAATCTTCCTGTTTTCATTGCCCCACAATACAATATGATACAAAGCACCCGAAAACTGGATCCTTGTTGGACGAGTCATTTTTTCCCCTCCGCTCTCCATTATTTATATATTTAATTTATACCTTTGCGGGGCATACAGTCAATAAAAATCTTTAAATTCTTTTTTTTGCCTTTATTTTCTATTGTTTTTTAAAATAGTGACAGGGTTTGACTTGAGACATAAAAACTCCGTGTGTACGATGTTTGACATGAGACTTTAGGATAAAAACGGCGCAATATCATTCCAAATACTTTTTACTTCCTGTTATTATTTGTGTCAGTATTTCAAAGACATAGATTCCCCTAACACTTCCTCCGGCCGAAAATAAGCAGCATATCCGCTCTTTTTGCCGTTTCTATAACATCAAGATTTTCTGCCATCGCCCCAACCTTAAAAAAACGGCATTGCACATCATTTTTTGGACAGATTAATTTTTTTCGGAATAAATAATGAGAAGTTTTTTATTATGCTGTGTGCGGGCTTTTCACTTCCTACCGGCGGGGGTGGGAAATCTTAATTGTCGTTGAACAAACCGTCATTTTTCTAATTTCAAGCGGTACAGTTTTCGGGGATAAGCTCAGTGGGTGTGTTTCCTGACGGCAATTCAGCCCTGATGCTTGTATGCGCCCGGCTCAGGTACGTCTCAGGGACTAAGTGGGGTATGAAACGTTATATGAACATGGATCTGTTAAAAACATCAAAGAGATTGGCCGCGTAATACATTTGGAGGCCTCTGCGAAAGTGCGAAAAAATCTTGACGTAATCGAAGCGAAGGTTGAAGACCTGACACTTAGGTTTTTTCTAATTGCTCAAAAATCCGACATAACTGCGGCAAGTCCAACTACGCAGAGAAGCTATTTCGCAGAAAGTTTTTTTAGGTATTGTTTTAATCCCGGCAATTCTTCTTTAACTATTTTCCATACAATATTAAGACCTATATTGAAATACTCATTGCGATCCTGTTTCTTAAGCCTATAATCTTATTCCACGGAATATCGGGATTTTTTGTTTTTATTTCATCCGGAAGATTTCTGGCTGCTTCCCCCAGTATTTCCAGACTGCGCACTACCGCATTGACGGTTTTTCTGTCTTTCATAAATTCTTTCATTGTCATGCCTTTCGTAAATGAAGCAGTATCATTAACCGCGGTATTGATATCATCAATATAATCGGAATACACCCGCTTCTTTCTCATACGTACCTTACCTCGCTGAGTATACATTTGCCTATTGCGGGTTTCAGAGCGCCTCTTGTCACAAGATCTATCTTTTTCACCTTCAGCAGTTTTTTCAAATAGTCTTCAAGGTCGCAAAATTCAAAATATCCTATTCCGCCCCCATAAAACTCAACCAGAATATCTATATCACTTTTTTCATCCTGCTCGCCCCGGGCATATGAACCAAACACACCAATTCTTTTAACTTTAAATCTGGATTTCAGTTCATCTCTGTGCAAATTAATTATTTGGTTTATTTTCTTAAAATTTTTCATTTTTTTCTCCCTATATAAATTAATATACATTACTATACGTTAAAATGCAACAATTTGTGAGGAAGACCGGAGTTTCTATAGATTGCAGGTTTTATTGCAACACTTGATAGAATCGAAGGTTTTTTTTTCGCGCATATCAGAACACTTAATTCACACCGCTGTTTATGCTTTCCGCAGGGCGCCGCCCTCTTCTGTCGAGCTGTTCCTTGCCCGCAGCTCCTGTTTAATCGTCAGCTTATATCATATAGTGTACTGCCGCTGCTTAACCCTCTCCAAGAGTATGTAACAGACATAATACCGTCTGTAACATACTCTATCCTCTCCCATAGAGGGAGAGGGAAAAACAACACAAAAAAAAACCGAACTTTTCAAGGCATATAAACTCTTCCCGGATTTAAAGACATATGCTCAGATATTCATACGGAGTGTTACAATAATGTTTTCGCAGGGGAGGGCCCGTGCCCTGTCCTCCGCAGCCTTGGCGAAGAAGAATGCCATCCCTGCTTTGTTGTTGCGTTAACTTATATTGCAAAGTATCCGGCCGCTGCTTAACGCTTCTATAAAATCCCCCTGCCCCCTTTTGAAAAAGGGGGTG
>CAYTNY010000038.1:0-19704 GCA_964439215.1 uncultured Spirochaetia bacterium | reverse complement strand
TTCCAAATGCTAATATAAATTATCTTGCTTGAAACGGGGAAGTATACACAAGACACATATCCACTGTAGTTTAAACGGAGGACTGATAGGGTGTGTTTTAATTGTAGAAGGAGATGCATCAGAAGTTAATAGGGTTATGGGTGTGTTATGGAATTTTTTGGAATCGAAAGTAAATGAATGTGAAAATTATTTATGTGATGATGGGGCTGTGGGAAGAAAAAGAGAATAATTGAAAAAAGGAGTAATAAATGAAAAAGATTATTATAGCGTGGTGTTTTTTATTGGCTTCCGGCTTGAATGCGGCGGTGGAAACCATAGGAGAAAAAGATTTGGTGTTGAAAGAAGCGGAAACCAAAACTATTGCGGTGAAAAGGTATTATAATGGACGCGATTTAACCACAGGGCAGTATGTCGGAAGCGAACCTAATTACAGCATTGCCGCTGATGAAAAACTATTTTACTGGTTAAATGATATTGATAATTGCGGAAAAGAACTAATCAGTACCGGGTCTTGACTTGTGACTACTTTTTTATGACTTCTTATATTATATTGATTCATAGTTGAATCTTGTTATAATGTTCATTGAAATAACATACAGAGGGGTATAAATGAGCAAACAACCACGAATAGAATTTCCGGGAGCAGTGTATCATGTGCTATCTCGGGGGTACAAAAGAAAGAGAATTTTCATTACAGCACAATCTCGCAAATGAGGAAAAGGGTTGAAAAAAATACCCACTTGCTAAAAAAATCAGCCGGAATATTTGATAATACACTGAAGTTGTCACAAGTCAAGACCCAGTACTGATAAGGTGTTTCCCTGGAAAATCAGAAGCAGCTGTGAATTTCCGGTTTGTTATCGGTGCGGCGCAAAATACATGGGGTAATTCATAAATTATATTATATAAATTCTACGGTTTCAAGCTTATCGGCATTTTATCGGCGGTTTATCGGAGATAAAGATTGACTGCGTTTTTAGGAATTGATATAATATACATATGAAAAAGGCAATGTGGAAACCAACGTTCAGCTATACAGATGTAATAGTCAATAAACTTATGTCTCTTGAAGCGTTGAAAAATAGTATTGCTCGTACCAACCTTCCTTCAAATGAAATGTCTAAATTAAAGCATGAAGCCAAGATCAGGTCCACTCACTATTCTACAAGGATAGAAGGAAATCTTTTAACGCTTGCTCAGGCGCGTCAGGTTATTGATGAAAATAAAGTTAATTTTAAAGGGCGGGAACGCGATATCAAAGAAGTTGCCCGATATTGGGATGCGCTGACTCAGGTTGAAAAATGGGCCAATGAGCAGAAACCATTTTCAGAAGATGTCGTTAAGAAAATACATGCAATTGTAGAAAAAGGCAAGAGGGCAAAAGGTACTGAATGCCGAAAAGAACAGAACGTAATAAGGGATGCTTCAAATGGAGCGATAGTGTATATGCCGCCGGAAGCAAAGGATGTCCCGAAACTTATGAAAGAAATGGTTGCCTGGGTCAAAGAATCCGAAAAACAGAAAATACCTGCTCCTGTCATTGCAGCGCTGGTTCATTATCAGTTTGTTACGATACATCCGTATTATGACGGGAACGGCAGAACCGCGAGACTGCTTTCTACCTATATCCTTTTTAAACATAATTATGGACTTGATGGTATGTTTTCTCTGGAAGAATATCACGCAATTGAACTGGATAAATATTACAGGGCACTTGCGACGCATAGAAATGCAAATTATTATATGGGACGGGAAAAAACAAAACTGAATTCATGGGTTGAATACTTTATAGATACTCTTTATGCCTCTTATGAAGATCTGAAAAGCAGGGTGGAAGCGCGCGGTGTAAAAGGCAATACAAAAGAATCAGAACTTATCAGAAAACTCGATAGAAGAGCAAAAGAAATATATCCTTTGTTTGACAGGCAGGACTTGATATATTCTAAGGATGTGGCAAGAATACTAAAAATATCGACAAGAACTGCGCGGGAACGCATTAATGAGTGGATTGAAGCAGGATTTTTGGAAAAAACCGGAACATCAAATAAGAATGCCGCATATAGATTAGGGAAGAAATTCAGGTGATATTAACGGCGGATTAAAGGCGGTTTATCGGAATATTTGATAAAGAGGTGGATGTATGAAAGAGCAATTGAAGGAAATGACGCTTCTTATGATGTATCTGCAGTCGTGGAATGAAGATCTTGGCGATTTTTCAGTGAAACGTGCGTGGAAAGGGTATGATTTTAATATTCTTAATGAACTTGATGCTCAGGGCCTGATAGCTGACAGTAATAAGGCAAAATCTGCAACAATAAGGAAAGAACTAATCAGTACCGGGTCTTGACTTGTGACTACTTTTTTATGACTTCTTATATTATATTGATTCATAGTTGAATCTTGTTATAATGTTCATTGAAATAACATACAGAGGGGTATAAATGAGCAAACAACCACGAATAGAATTTCCGGGAGCAGTGTATCATGTGCTATCTCGGGGGTACAAAAGAAAGAGAATTTTCATTACAGCACAATCTCGCAAATGAGGAAAAGGGTTGAAAAAAATACCCACTTGCTAAAAAAATCAGCCGGAATATTTGATAATACACTGAAGTTGTCACAAGTCAAGACCCAGTACTGATAAGGTGTTTCCTTTCATTTTTATTGTGAATATAGAAAGATAGTATTATTGGATGGTATAAAAAAGAAGACGCAAAAGTTAAAGCAAAGTGACATTAAAAAATCAGAAGCAATGATGAAAGATTACTTGGCTAATAATAAATAATTGATAATTAGATAATGAGGTGATTAAAATGAAAAAAGCAACTAAAACAACAAAAAAGAAATTTGATGCAAATAGATACGAAAAGGATTTAAAAAGCAGGCTTAAAAATCCCAAATATAGAGCCGCTTTAGAGGCAGAAAAAATAAAACTTGATGTAGCTCATATTGTAATTGTTTTAAGGGGCAAAAATGGATTGACTCAAAAAGAATTTGCAAATATTATAGGCGTATCTCAGCAGGAAGTATCTGACATAGAAAAAGCTAAAAGGAACATAAGTCTTGAAATGCTAAATAAGATCGCATCAGGTTTTGGAACACGTCCTGAAATTAACTTTATACCGGTAAAGGGAAGGCACAAGAAAATACCTGTGCATATATAGTGTTTTATCACAATCATGTAATAAATTTCGCATAATGTATATTATGCGAAATTATGAAGCCATTCTTTTAACTGTTCAACAATTTGTTTCATAATATGATTTTTTCGAAAACCGTCACGTTAGGGGAACTTGAAATTTGGAACTCTAAACTTGGTTTTCAATTTTTCCACTATTCCCCAACCCCATTCCCTTATCCCTTTTTTGTTCTTTTAATTTGACTTTGCCCGGTGGGGAGGGTACACTTTAATGAAAGAGGGTAGTGTTTTACAGTGAAAATTACACGTTTAATGAGGTATGTATTGAAAAATTTTCTGCGGGCAGCGGCAATGGTTATTATTGCAGCGGGTATTGGTTTTGAAACCATTAATGCCGCAAGGGTTATGGAAAACCTGGGGAGAGGGGTTGTGGCAGCAAGAACAGGGAGTGATTCTGTATATATCGGCTGGCGTATGCTCGGAACCGATCCTTCTGATATTGGGTTTAATATTTACCGCGATGGGGTGAAAATAAACGCGGAGCCTGTGACCCAATCCACCAATTATATACACAATACTTCGTCAGACGGTTCATATACCGTAAGGCCGGTTATAGGGGGAGTTGAGCAGGGCGATTCAGGGGCCGCGCAGGTGTGGCAGCAGCAGTATAAATCAATACAGCTAAACAGGCCTGCGGGCGGGACAACGCCTGACGGTGTTTCCTATACATACAACCCTGGCGCAGCTTCAGTCCGAGGCGTCATCATCCGGAGCCAAAGTTATTTTTGTGGACGGGCAGCTTGGCAGCAGTGTTGACGACAGAGTGGATGTAAGTTCTGACAAGACAATCATAGGGCTGCCGGGCGCAAAACTTACGGGCCGCTTCAGTATAAGCGGAGTTTCAAATGTTATTATAAGAAATATGACGATACAGGGCCCGGGAGCGGTTGATGTTAACGGGGTTGACTGCATAATCATTACCGGCGCCACAAATGTATGGCTTGACCATCTTGATATATATGACGGGCAGGACGGAAATCTTGATATAGTCAATGGTTCGGATTACATTACAGTTACCTGGTGCAGGTTTTATTATACAGCGGCTTCTGTTGAGCATAAGTTCAGCAGTCTTATAGGAAACTCGGATTCCAAAACTTCGGACAGGGGAAAACTCAGAACAACGTTTATGCACAACTGGTGGGGGCAGGATGTACGCGAAAGGATGCCGCGGGTAAGGTTCGGCAGGGTTCATTTGTCAAACAACCTTTTTACAAGCGAAGGAAACAACAACTGCGCCCGCGCGGGGCTGGAAGCGGATCTTTTGATAGAATATAATGTATTTAAAAATGTAAAAGATCCCGTGGATCTTTTTAATATGGATTTTACGGCAGTTACAATGAGGGACAACTCTTATATCAATGTAAGCGGAAACACATCAGGCAGCGGCACGGCTTTTACGCCTCCTTATGCCCTGGCAACGGTTCCTGTTAATGAACTGGAGGATTTCGTGACATCTTACTCCGAGCCCCGCGATGATTTTGTTTTCTGCCCGGCAGCAGAGCCTGAACTTACACCCACTCCCACATATACATTCACGTTTTCGGAAACTCCGACGCATACTCCCACGGAAACATTTACGTACACTCCTTCTTATACAGAAACTTTGACGGAGATAAATACTTTTACAAATACTCCGACATTCACCCATACGCTGACAGAGACAGAAACAATACCTGACGACACTCCAACATTCACTCACACTCCGACAGATACAGAAACAATTCCTGACGACACTCCGACATTCACCCATACTCCGACAGAAACAGAAACAATACCTGACGACACTCCGACATATACGCAGACTTATACGCAGACTTATACGCAGACTTATACCCATACTTTCACTCATACCTCGACAGCGACTCACACAAATACAGATACATTTACCCATACACCCACTCATACATATACCCCAACGCATACAAGTACTTTTACTGCTGAAGAAACGCATACGCCAACAGAAACAGCAGCGCCTGTTTTTACTGAAACTCCGGAATATGAAGATGAGTATATTGTGGAAAATATAATTGTTTATCCAAATCCTGTGTCCGGGAATCAGCCGTTGAATATAAGGTTTGAAACCCGTTTTATGCCTTCAGGCGGGAAAATTGCTGTTTTTACGGCGGCATTAAGAAGAATAAGGGAATTTGGTATTAGCTAGGATCTGAAAAAAGGCATAAATATATACAAAATGGAAGAAAAATCCATATTTGACCTTGCAAACGGAACATATTATTATATAATGATACTGCGGGATGAAAAAGGAACGTCTGTAAAGAGCAAAACAGAAAAATTTATAAAAATCAGATAAAATCATAACAGGTGAGGGAGCGTTTTAGCCCCTGGCTTCAATCAGTCAATCCGGGTTAAATTTACAGGAGGTATTATGTCTGTTTTTAAAAAAACAATGATCTTTTTCATTTTTAATTTACTCGTGTCAACTCACCTGTTTGGCGCGGAAGCGTATGAATGGCGCAATGTAAATGTCGGCGGCGGCGGATTTGTTACCGGAGTTATATATCATCCCGCGGAAGAAGGCCTTTACTACGCCAGAACCGATATGGGCGGAGCATACCGCAGGGATACAGCAGCTGAAAAATGGATACCCATAACTGATTCACTTACAAGGAATAATGCTGATTATATGGGCATACTAGCACTTGCGCTTGACCCAAGCGATACTGACAGAGTATATCTTTTAACAGGAAAATACACGCAGGACTGGGCAGGCAGCGGTGCGGTGCTCGCGTCAACTGACAGGGGAAATACCTGGACAATAAACCCTGTTAATTTCAAGGTAGGCGGCAATGAAGTGGGCAGGGGAGCGGGCGAACGTCTTGCGGTTGACCCGAACCTGGGTTCAATACTGTTTGCGGGAAGTTCCGGGGATTATCCGAGCGGGCTGTGGATGTCCGCGGATTACGGTGAATCATTTACGCAGGTTGAATCCTTTCCGCAGGATGTTGTAAATTTTATAATATTTGACCCTGCAGGCGGTTCTGCCGGAAGCGCTACCCAGACAATTTATGTCGGCGCGGGAACAAACGGCTCCGGTCTTTACAGAAGCACAGACGGAGGAAGCACGTGGTCCCTTGTGCCGGGCCAGCCCGGATCGCTTCAGGCTTTCAGAGGGGTGCTAAACGGCACAAATCTTTATCTTACCTATGCAAGCAACAACGGCCCGAATAATTCTTCGGCAACAGGCGGGGTTTATGTTCTGGATACAACAAATGACACCTGGACAAATATCACTCCGGATGATTCATACGGATATTCAGGAATAGATGTTGACCCGCAGAATCCGGATAATATCGCTGTAAGCACATTGTTCCGCTGGTCGCCTATGGACTCCATATATTACACGACAAACGGCGGCTCGTCCTGGACCGATGTAAATACAAACGCGTCCTGGGATAATTCAAAGGCTCCTTATTCGGATCAAAGCAGCCCGCACTGGGTTACGGATGTCAGCATAAATCCGTTTGATTCAAACGAAGTATGGTTTAATACAGGATACGGGCTGTGGCAGACAAAGAATATTCAGGAAGTATCAAATGTAGAATGGTATTTTGAAAACGATACGCTTGAAGAAACAGTTGCAATGGATATTATAAGCCCGCCGTCCGGCGCGCCTCTCGTGTCCGCGATGGGGGACATTGACGGTTTTGTTCACGACAATCTTGATGTGTCGCCTCCGCAGGGCAGGCACTCGCCGCAGGTGGGTACTACATTATCAATAGATTTCGCGCAGGACAATCCTCTTACAATGGTAAAAGCATTTAATTCATCTCCTTATGGAGCGTATTCAACGGACGGCGGATATAACTGGACCAATTTTGCGTCCTATCCCGCGGAAACAACATACGGCGGTTCAAAGGCAATAGCAGTATCTCCGGACGGAAGCACAATAGTATGGACGCCTGAAGACGCGGCAGTATCTTATTCAACAGACAACGGCGGATCCTGGAGTGCTTCATCAGGCGGCGTTCCTGCCGCGGTTCCCATATCTGACAGAGTAAATTCAAATAAGTTTTACGTTTATGACGGGGTCAGCGGAAATTTATGGTATTCAACGGACAGCGGCGCGTCATTTACACAGGGCGCTTCCGGCCTTCCGACAGTGCCGGACTGGGCTCCTGCGGATGGCATGGCAGCCGCGCCTTTTGGGCAGGAAGGCGATATATGGATTACCACAGGAGCGGGCGGGCTTTACCGTTCCATGGATTCGGGGCAGACCGCGGCGCAGGCAGCATCCGTTGATGAGGCTTATAGAATAGGATTCGGCATGGCCTCATCGGGACAGACGTATCCTGCGGTATATCTTTTCGGCACAGTGGACGGGCAGCTGGGATTTTTCCGCTCTGATGATGAAGGCGCAACCTGGACCAGGATAAATACGGATGCAAACCAGTACGGTTATGTTCACAGTATAATAGGAGACCCGCGCGTTTACGGCAGGGTTTATGTGTCTGCCGAAGGAAGAGGCATACAATACGGAGAACTTGCTGATGAGCCTACTGAAACTCCGACAGAAGATCTTTTGGAAACAGCAACTTATACACCGACTGAAACAGCGACTGCCGAAATTTCGCAGATACCCGGTTTTTATGTGGACGGCAGGCATCTTTATTCGCCTTGCGGTGAAAAAGTTGTTCCATATGGTGTAAATGCCATGTCAGTATGGCACTGGGAAGACAGGGACGGAAGTTATTATATGAATGAGATCGCGCAGTCGGGAGCCAATATTGTAAGAATAGTATGGACAATGGATGATGATTCCGGCAGCTATACAAACGCGCAGCCTGCTGATCTGGATGCGGTAATACAAAGCTGCATAGACAATAATATGATACCAATGATAGAAAACCATTACGCTACGGGAGATCTCACGCTTCTTGATGAAGTTGTAAATTGGTGGACAAAGCCTGAGATTGTTTCGGTTATTCAAAAACATGAAGAATATCTGCTTGTAAATATAGCAAATGAAGCAGGCGGCGGCAGTGTTACAGATACTGATTTTGTCAATGCTTATAAATCCGCAATAACGCAGATGAGAAGCGCGGGCATCCTTGTTCCTCTGATAATTGACGGTACAAGCTGGGGGCAGGATATAGATATCCTGCAGGCGAACTGGGAAGAACTGCGGGATCATGATCCGCTGCAGAATCTTATGTTTTCGGTTCATATGTGGTGGCCCTATAAATACGGCTACAGTGAGCAGACCGTGATAGATGAGATAGCTGAATCTGTTTCAATCGGAATTCCGCTTATTGTCGGAGAGTTCAGCAAGGACAATCCTGAATGCGATGACGAGATACCGTGGGAGACTATAATGCAGGAATGCGTGGAAAATGAGATAGGATACCTGCCGTGGTCCTGGGGTCTTGAGCAGAATTCAGACTGTATAAGTATGGGGATGACCTGTGCCGGTGAGTTTGATACGCTCGGCGACCAGCAGGACTGCGATTACGGGAGCGGGCCCGTGCCTATAGGAGACAATTCCTTTGCGCTTACAATGGTAAATGACCCGGATTACGGTATTGCGGCAAATGCAGTGATTCCGCAGTATATACTGGACGGGTTTGTATGTCTGGAGCCGGGTACGGCAACGCATACCCATACATATACACATACGCCGACTGAAACAGAAACTTCCACGCATACCCACACTTATACATTTACACCCACAGAGGAAGATGTTTCCACTCCGACGCATACGCCTACAGCCACATTTACGCAGGATCCAAATGCCGCTGTAATAGACTATACAATGAAGCATCAGATTATAAGGGGATTTGGCGCAAGTTCTGCCTGGTCAGAATGGGAAGGCTGCGGGTGCGGCTACAATACAGAGCTGAATCTGCTTGCGGATGATTTTTATGAAATAGATTCGGGAATAGGCCTGTCAATGCTGCGGCTGAGGGTTCCTCCGGATACAAGTCAATGGGGTTCCACGGCAGGGCCCGCGCAGGACGCGCGCGACAGGGGCGTTGATTATATAATGGCAACTGTCTGGACTCCGCCGGCGCAGTGGAAGAGCAACGGCGCGGTTGACAACCAGAACGGCGATTATCTGCTGCCGGAGCATTATCAGGATTATGCGGATTATCTGAGGGATTATATTATTTATATGCGGGATATTCAGAATGTTGATATATACGCAATAGCGCCCGCAAATGAACCGGATTATGAAGTCGGTTATGATGGATGCAGCTGGACAGGCGAAGAATTAAGGGATTTTATTAAAAACAATCTTGGGCCCGCGCTGGAAAGCGCCGGACTGGATACAAAAATAATAGTCGGAGAATCAATGAACAACCAGTTTCACGTTACTGATCCCACGCTGAACGATCCTGACGCGCGGGCATATACGGACGTGGTCGGCGCTCATATTTACGGAAGGGATCCGCAGTTTTATGAGCTTGCGCAGACATACAATAAAGAATACTGGATGACAGAACGCTCAGATTTTGATCCGTATGATCCGACAATCGCGGGTATGGGGCTTGTAACCGCAAACTGGATACACGACAGTATTGCAAGAGCAGAGTACAACGCATTCTTTTACTGGTGGCTGGCGGCGGATGACAATAATGAAGGGCTCACAAGCGTGACGCTCGGGACACCGAAACGTTTCTGGGTTATGGGTAACTACAGCAGGTTCATACGGCCGGGATATTACAGGATAGAGGCGGATGAGATGCCTTCATCGGGGGTGAAAGTTTCCGCGTATAATGATGAAGCTTCGGGTTCGCTGGTAATAGTGGCAATAAACCGGAATTCTTCAGCCGTGAATCAGCCTTTTCAGATAAACGGCATTATGCCGTCTTATATTACGCCGTGGGTTACGGATTCTTCAAGAGATCTTGAAGAGCAGGCGCAGGTTCCTGTTTCCGGAGGCGCTTTTTCTTACAGCCTTCCGGGCGAGAGTGTTGTCTCTTTTGTGGTTTCAGGGCTTGCCCTGCCTACCGAGACGCCTACGCCGACGGGCGAATGGTTCACTGATACGCCGACAGAAACTCCGACTTTTACTCCGACATCAGAAGTTGAGTTAATAGATGATTTTGAGGACGGCGACGCCGTAAATAATCTCGGAGGGGACTGGTATGTTTATTCAGGCACTGAATCAACCATAAGCCCGGATCCGTTTATGCCGACAGCAGGCAGCGGAGCCCCGGGTTCGGAGCTTTACAGCGGAGAAGTAAATGCTTCAGTAGATGATTATGCCGGACTCGGCACAAATATGAACAGCGGAGAAACAGCTGTTGATTTGAGCGGATATCTGGGAGTTGAATTCATGGTTAAAGGAGACGGAGGATCTTACTGGTTCCATTTTGCTCAGCCTTCAATAGAGGACGGGGATTATCACGGAAAAGCATTTACGGCTCCGGCCGACTGGACAAAAGTAACGGTTCTTTTTGACGATATAGCGCAGCAGGGATATGGGGATGCTGCCGCGTTTACGCAGGATCAGATTACCGCACTGCAGTGGACAAGCAATTCAACCGGCGCGCTTGAATTCAGTATTGATGACGCGGCGCTTATACCTGACGCATCAGCGGAAACTCCTACATATACTGAAACAGAGACCGAAACAGAAACTGAAACATCAACCGAAACCGCAACAGAGACTGAAACTGAAACTATGGAAAACACTCCCACGCATACGGAAACTTTCACATATACAGATACTGAAACCGAAACCGCAACAGATACCGCTACTGAAACATATACGGAAACATCTACATCCACGCCGACAGATACAGAAACAGCAACCGCCACACAAACACCGACTATTGAGGTGTCTATAACGAACATAACACCTTCAGACATTACAGTCGGCTCTGATACGGCGGCTGATATTGATTTTACGGTATCGCATGATATTGCTTCCATGGATATTTATCTTTATACGGACGAAATGGCGCAGGTTCAGGAATATACGGATACATCCGCATATACTGCGGGATCGGATACAATTACGGTATCGCTGGAGTCAACCGCATCAGGATTTGATTTTTCATCTGTTCCGGAAGGAACGTATTATATTGTGATGCAGGTGCAGGGCGGCGGATATACGGGTGTGTCAAATGCATTTGAGATAACAGTAGCGAATCTGGCGCCTACATTTACACCTACGGAAACTTTTACGGAAACAGAGACATTTACAGAGACGTTTACAGACACGTCTACAGAGACATTTACAGAAACGTTTACAGACACGCCTACAGAGACATTTACTGAGACGTTTACTGAAACATCCACAGAAACATTCACATATACACAGACTGAAACAGAAACAATCTCCGATGATACTCCTACAGATACACCAACGCAAACATATACATATACAGATACAAATACTCTGACACATACCGAAACAAATACACCTACATTTACCAATACAGTTGAGCAGAATGCTACCGCGACATTTACGGCAACAGAACTTCCTTTAGAAACCTGTTTGCTGGATGATGGTGAAGACGGCGACAATGCGAATCTGTTCGGCGGATACTGGTATACGTATGCTGACGGCAGAGGGGCTACAACGGTATTTCCCGGGGAAACAGATGAATTCACGATGAGTGCCGGCGGATACGGCGGATCGCTGTATGCGGCAAATATTACAGGCGAGGTAGAGTCAATACAGGCGCCGAGTTATCCTTCCGCGGGAATAGGGAGCCAGTTTAATCCGAATGCCGGAGCGCCGCCTGACGGCACCGGAGAAGTTACGGATATATCGCACTGTGATGGGTTCCGTTTTTACACAAAAGGCGACGGGAAAAATTATCTTGTGAAAATACCTTATACGGACGCGGACGGAGAAACGTTGACTGAATATGACGATTATCTGTTTGAGTTTACCGCGGGAATAAGCTGGACCGAAGTAGATGTGCCGTTTACTCAGCTGTCTCAGGGAGACTGGGGCACAGCGGCAGATATTGCCACTGTGCTTGAAAACGCAAAAGAGATTCAGTGGCAGACAGGTTTTAATCCTTCCGCAGGAACAGAAGCATATGACCTGTGGATTGATGATATTGTGTTTTATGGATGTGATGTATGCCCGGAGCCGCAGGCGGTAAATACAAATACGCCCACAGAAACCGAAACAGCCCCTGAAAATACTCTGACATATACATACACACCAACAGAAACCTCTGCAGTGCCGGATGATACACCGACATATACATACACGGCAACGCCTGAAATCACTGCAACTCCTACACCTGAAGAGGGAGACGAACTTACCATAGAGGATGTCAGGCCGTATCCGAACCCTGTAAATATATCGGAGCCCGGAGATATCAACATAGGATTTGTGGTGTCAAAAAGCGGTACGTCCGCGGTTTTAAAAGTCTATACAAAATCAATGCGTCTGATTCGGTCATTTGATATTCCTGTTGCGGGTATGGGGAAAACATATATAAGCGTTGACAGGAAGCATTTTGAAAATATGACAAGAGATATATATTACTACAGCCTGGAAATCAGCAAAGACGAGGAAACAGTAAAGGAAATAGGCAAGATGTTTTTGATGAAGTGAGAGAGCGGGTAGTGGTTAGTGATTTGTGGTTTGTGAAAAACGGAAAACATTGAGTTTTGGGAGTAATAGTTCAAAGTTCAAGGGTAGAGCAGTTCAAGGTTCAAAAGGACAGGGATAAATGTGATTAGTGAAAAACATAGAGGGATGAGTTTTGAGCTTTGGGGTTTGAGTTTTGGGAACTGCTAAACCTCTAATCCGCCAACCTGTCTGTTTTTGTTTTTTTTCACCCCCTTTACATAAAGGGGGGCGGGGGGATTTAGTTTTTAACGCCGAGCCTGCAAGCCAAACCTCAGCCCTCCCTACTCTAAACTTGGTTTTCAATATTTTTGTTCTTCCCAAAACCCAAAACTCATATTGGATGTTTAGCCAAATCATATCAATGGCTTGAACGATTAGCAGTTTGAATGTTTAGTTCTTCCCAAAACTCAAAGCTCAAAACTCAAAACTCATTTTTTTCTTCTTTTGAACTCTTATCCATTCCCTCCATTGACAACCCCTGAAATTCATTGTATTATAATTTTACAAATATCAAAAAGGAGGATGATATGATTAAAAAAATGCTGTTTTTTGGAATTATAACTGCGGGGCTGATATTTTTAGGCGCCTGTTCCGGGGATTGGCCTACAGAACCGGATCAAGAGCCTGTGGAAGGAAGCACGCCTGATTCAGGGACAATTGTGGAGCCTGGATCACAGGTTGAAGGAATTACAATAGATTCTGTATGCCACAAGTATTGGTTCAGGATTGATGTTGAAAGCGGGACTGACTATGTTTTCAGGACATACGATCTTACGACTGACGGCGATGGAAATGATACGGATACATATATGTATCTGTTTAATGAAAACGATAAAAATAATCTCGATACAATGGATATTGAGGATCTGGAAGCCAATTATACCGATTATAATGATGACTGCGACGGCATTCTTTGCGGGTCGAATACTCACGGAACAGAGGGAGAAACGCAGAGTACAATTATTTGGAACGCAACTTATACAGGAACCGTTTATGTCTGTGTTACAACATTTGAGTGTACTAACGGTAATCCGACATTGGACAACACGGTTAATCCCGGGTACTCTTTTCAAGTTTTTCTGCCGACTCCTTGAGTATACGTGAATTCTTATGTATGACCTTGCGGTAATCGGTTCAGGGCCCGCGGGATATACGGCTGCTTTGCTTGGGGCAAAGGCGGGGTTAAAGACGGTTCTTTTTGAAAAAAACCTTTCAAATGCGGGCGGAACCTGCCTGAATGAAGGGTGTATCCCGCTTAAAGGGCTTTTGTATTATTCCAAATCAACGGATGATTATTCCGGCATTATTTCAACCGTTAAATCCAAAACCGACGCCATACGCGCGGGGTTTCTTTCCCGCCTGAAATCCGCGGGAATAGATATTGTTGAAGGCGAAGCGTCATTTGTATCAGCAGGAGTGCTGGAAGCAGGAGGCGGAAAAACAGAGGCGAAAAACATTATCATAGCCGCGGGTTCAAAGCCGTCGCGTATTTTTCCCGGGGAAAATGTTTATGATTCAAAAAAGGTTTTTGAACTTGAAAAAAAGCCCGAAAACGTCCTTATAATAGGAGGCGGCGTAATAGGGTGCGAATACGCCTCTTTTTTCAATAATATAGGGGTGCCCGTAACTGTTGTTGAGATTACGGAAAGCCTGCTCCCGGGTATGGATGACGAAGCCGTAAGGGTTCTTGTGCGGGAGTTTAAAAAGAAAAAAATAAACATTATGACAGGCAGCCGCATTGAAGAAATATCCCCGGAAAATGAAGCAGGAATAACAACGCCCGCGGGAGAAAAAAAAGAGCGTTTTGATGTTATTTTTGAAACAACAGGCAGGCGCGCCGGTGTTTCGGCGCTTGCTTTGGAAAAAGCGGGAATTGAGACGGATGAAAAAGGCTTTATAAAAACAGACAACAATATGATGACCACAGCGCCGTGCATATACGCGGCAGGGGACTGCATCAACACTCCGATGCTGGCGTATACCGCGTATGCGGAAGCGGAAAACGCCGTTGAGCACATACTGCACGGAAAAACCGAAAAAACCGATTATTCAAAGATACCGTATCTTGTCTTTTCCTCTCCGCAGGCAGGAACAATAGGCCTTTCGGAAAAAGAGGCGCGGGACAAAGGAATGGATATCAGGGTTTACAAACATTTTTTCAAAGCATCGGGAAAAGCTGTTGTGGAGGGAAATGACGCTGGCTTTATAAAGATAATAGAACACAGCGGCATCATAGCCGGAGCCGCTGCCGCAGGCGGTGAAATAGCCGAACTTATGAACGAACTCTCCGTAATAATCACCGCGGGCCTTACCCCAAAACAGGTAAGAAGATCCCTGCACATCCACCCCTCATATTCAGAAATAATAACCGAAGCACTGGTGTATGGGGGAACGTGAAAAACATAGAGGGATGAGTTTTGAGTTTTGGGGTTTGAGTTTTGGGAACTGCTAAACATCATAACTTCCAAACATTCAGATTTCCGGGAGCCCTTCACCTCGCAGAGGACAAGAATTGCAAGGTATTGAAACTACTAAAGACAGCAATTCTATGTTTTTTGGTTTTACCCCCTTTTCAAAAAGGGGGCAAGGGGGATTTAGTTTTTAACGCCGGGCCCGCAAACTAAACTTCAGCCCTCCCTACTTGGTGATTGGAACTTGAAACTTGGAACTCTGAACTTGGTTTTCAATGTTTCCACTATTCCCCAATCCCTATTCCTTTATCCCTTTTTTTGTTCTTCCCCTCTCCCTCGACGGGAGAGGATAGAGTATGTTACAGGCAGTTTTTTGCCTGTTACATACTCTTGGTGAGGGTGATGCAGCGGCTGAACACTGTATGATATAAGCTGACGATTAAACAGGAAATGCGGGTAAGAGGCAGTTTGATAAAAGGGGGCAAGGGGGATTTAACCTTTAACGCCGGGCCCGTAAACCAAACGTCAGCTCTCCCTACGTGGAACTTAAAATGTGGAACTCTGAACTTGGTTTTCAATATTTCCACTATTCCCCAATCCCTATTCCCTTATCCCCTTTTTTGTTCTTTCCCTCTCCCTCGACGGGAGAGGATAGAGTATGTTACAGGCAGTTTTTTGCCTGTTACATACTCTTGGTGAGGGTGATGCAGCGGCTGAACACTGTATGATATAAGCTGACGATTAAACAGGAAATGCGGGTAAGAGGCAGTTTGATAAAAGGGGGCAAGGGGGATTTAACCTTTAACGCCATACATCGCACACTATGCTTCCCCTCTTTGTTAGCGGCAATAAAATTCTTGCAACCCTGTTTAAATGAGGTAAAATATATTAACAGGATGCGGATGCGGAAATATTTTGAGGGTTTTAAAATAGAAATTATGCGGACGCAGGGAGGGAAAAATAGAATCAAAATCAGGTTTTTTGGGTGCTTATTATCTACACTATATTACCGCCAAAAGCAGTCTGCCCGCATCCATAAACTTCCACAACCGCTGGTACGACAGCGAGCTGGGCAAGTGGATAAGCCGCGACCCGATAGGCGAGCTGGGCGGGATAGATCTTTATGTTTATGCCGATACTGTCGGGAAACGTCCAGAGATAAACTTGTATCAGTACACGCTTAATAACCCTGTGAATTGGACAGATATTACTGGCTTATGTATTGATGAAGATGATTGTACAAAAGCTAAACCCATTTATTCTGGAAGTTCTATTTGTGATGAGTATGGAAATGAGAAATATGCCGGAGTATATCTGTCTTGTTTCTGTAAATGTGCGGGAGATAGTGCTTGGTCACAACAGGTAAGAGGTTGTCTATGGTGTGAACACAAGAAAGGGACAGACCAATTCATAGCTCATGTAAGATGCTATGCTGCAGGCGGTTCGGATAGACCGCATGGAACAATTGTTAAATGTTATACGATTTGTTTTGCGGGATTTTAATAATATAAAAGGAGTTATAAATGTTAGACAAAGTGCTTATATCAGTATTATTTAGTTGGATTGGATCAATTACATTAGGTTTGATTTTCGCGTGGAGAATTTTCTATAACGAAGGGATAAAAGATGTTGAGGGTATTATGGCACCGGGAGTTATACAAGTTATACTTATAATATCTTCAATATTTGCGTTACTTATTACTCCATTAACTGTTTGGGCTTTTAAACCGGCAAAATTAATATACTTTATTATGTTATGGTTTGTTCTTGCATTATTTATTTTATTTATTAATCCCAAATTAGGCACATATGCACTTTATATGCCTTTTATATTAGGATTGATTGGAGTAGTAGCAATAGGAATAATAAAGTAAAAGGCTGTATGATATAAAATGAGGGAGGTAAAATGGTAAAGAACTCAGGTGCCCAGTGTACATATTCTACGGTAAATTGTATTTATAAATTAGGCTCAGTCACCGCCATCACCGATGACACAGGTATGCCTGTAAAATACTACCATTACGACCCCTTCGGCAATGTAACCAACACCACCGAAGACCCTATAAATAACTTCACCTTTGTCGGCAGATACGGCGGGTATAAAGACTGGGACTCAGGATTCATCAACTTCCACAACCGCTGGTATGACAGCGAGCTGGGCAAGTGGATATCAAGAGACCCGATAGGCGAGCTGGGCGGGATGAATCTTTATGCGTACGCCGATAATAACCCAGTGAACCTGTGGGATGTGACGGGGTTGTGTCCGAAGGATTCGTCTAGCGGCATTCCGAGTTGTTTTAGTGTTTTTTATAACTGTATGAGCGAAAAACTTTTGGGAATAAACATTGCATCTTTGTTAACAGGACAGATTCCGGGATATACAGGGGCTGGAATTTTACAATCAATAAAGTCTTATTATGAAGCGCAGGCATTTAATTATGCGTCAGCAAAAGGCCTGATAAGCTGGAATAAGTCTTCAGTTTATAGAAAATTAAAATCTTATGCCAACTGGGCGGGTAAAGCTAATGTTTTGCTTGTTTTGGGTCAGATTTTTATTTATGAAGTCATATGTTTGGGGGAAGAATGGGATGCTGCGGTAAATGGGCGGTGCAGATAATATGAAAATTATTTTAAGATATTTATTATATATTGTTTTGGGTCTTGTTATTTGGAGTATTTTGGGGTTATTTATATTTTTGGAATACGAAATAAATATTGTGGCTTCTTTTGTTGCGTTTTTAGTTTATTTCGCAATTACGTATATTCTGATGCGGGATTATGTGAAGGAAAAGAGAGTAAGTGTTAAGATAGCAGTATCATTTATTGGCGCAGTGCCTATTTATTTTATTTATTTGTATGTAATTCCCGGGTTGGAAATCCCAGGACTAATAACAGCGCTTATTTTAGGCAATGCTTATTTGGTTTTATTTTTTGTTGCTGTGGAGTTAATGAGGAAGTATAAAAAGAAAAAGAATAAGGATAAAAATAAAAAGAAGAGATGAATCAAATGTTTTCGGAGGCTTTAACTTGCAGGCAGCAGTAAGGCATAAAAAACAGGAAACAGAGCGCGGGGGGAGACACGGTGGACTTCGGTGTTTTGTTTACGGTTATGACTACAAAGACAGGCTGCATACACAGAGTTTTTCGGGGAGCGGGACAAAAGAGTATTTGTACAATACTTCAAACAGGATGCTCAGAAAGACAGAAAACGGGGAGCATACATATTTCTTCCATAACGGCGACAGACTCATATGCGAGAAGTTTTCTCAGGGGAAGATATCCAAAATATACACCCACGATGACGAAGGTTTATTGGGTATGAAACACTACGCCTATGACAACAACACGGGAGAGTTTTTAATGACCCGGGATTTGTATTATCTCTTTAACTCCCTCGGCTCAGTCACCGCCATCACCGATGACACCGGTATGCCTGTAAAATACTACCATTA
Organism: uncultured Spirochaetia bacterium; assembly: GCA_964439215.1. Classification (GTDB taxonomy): domain Bacteria; phylum Oederibacteriota; class PGYV01; order PGYV01; family CAYTNY01; genus CAYTNY01. The sequence goes on along the minus strand of CAYTNY010000038.1, from coordinate 1,080 downwards.
CGACCCCTTCGGCAATGTAACCAACACCACCGAAGACCCTATAAATAACTTCACCTTTGTCGGACGTTACGGCGGGTATAAAGACTGGGACTCAGGATTTATAAACTTCCACAACCGCTGGTATGACAGCGAGCTGGGCAAGTGGATATCAAGAGACCCGATAGGCGAGTTGGGCGGGATGAATCTTTATGCGTATGCCGCGAATAACCCTGTGAACCTGTGGGATGTGACGGGGCTGTGTCCGGCAAAAACGCAGACTTTGGGTGATTGTATTGAGGCGTGGATATATACAGCGGCACTGGCAAAACTGGTTCATAACGGAGTGATAAATGACAAATATGGACATTGTGTGGCGCATTGTGAAATTGTTAGGAATTGTAAAAGAGGAATGACACAATCAGAGGTGCTAAGCTATGGTAAAGAGATTTATGATGCATATATAAAAGGAAGAGAATTTGATCTGGAAGATATAGAAGCTAATTCGTATGGACAACAAGCACCATCAAATCTTTCGTGTGAAAAATGGTGCGGGGAGAGGTATCTTCAATGACGATAAGAATAACCAAAAATATAGTATTCGTGGTACTTTCTATATTAAATATAATAGCATTGATCTTACATATATTACTGATTGATAAGGATGTGTTTGCTATTACTGCAATAGCGATAATTGGTTTAGCTGTTCTTACTATGTTGTTTATAATGTATAAGTTATTGAAAAAAGAAAAGCTTTCAGTTTTATATAAATTTATGTTTGTTTATGCGCTAGTAATTATTATGTTATGGTTAACGACATTTACTTTTATAGCCGCAGATTAGTTTTGTTGATATGAAGTTATTTATAGTAATTAAGGGATTTAATTATTGAGTGTTGAAATGGAGGTTAACATTAAAGCAGGGAAGGTTAAAATGTTGAAAAAAATGATGAACGAGTCAGTTTGGGGATATACTTACGATTACCGCGGCAACAGAATGTCTATGAGCGTGGAAGGAGAAGGCGTGACAGACTACACGGTGGAAAACAACTGAGCTTACCCCCGAAAACTGTACCACTTGAAATTAGAGAAATGACGTGTCAAA
>CAYTNY010000037.1:0-19846 GCA_964439215.1 uncultured Spirochaetia bacterium | reverse complement strand
TTCAAATATAATAAATCATTTTAAATGCTCTGTCAATTCAAATTTAAAAGTTGAGAAACACATCCGGATCGCAGTTTTTATTGCGGCACTTGATAAAATCAAAGTTTTTTTTGCAGTTACCGAAATACTTATTTCATACAGTTATTTATGTTTTCCACAAGGCGCCGTATTCTCCCATCAAACTATTCCCTGCCCGCATCTCCTGTTTAATCGCCGGCTTATAACATATAGTGTTCAGCCGCTGCTTAACCCCCTCTATTGCGTTTGTCCGTTTTTTATGTCATGTCTTTTACGTAGGGAACACGCCCTGACGTGTTCCGCGTATTTAAAATTCAAACACGGACAAGCACAGGGGCTTGTCCCTACAAAAACAAAAAACAAACCTGCTGCGTTTATCCGTTTTTTTGCCGTGTCTTTTACGTAGGGAACACGCCCTGACGTGTTCCGCGTATTTAAAATTCAAACACGGACAAGCACAGGGGCTTGTCCCTACAAAAACAGAAAACAAACCTGCTGCGTTTGTCCGTTTTTTATGTCATGTCTTTTACGCAGGGAACACGCCCTGACGTGTTCCGCGCTTTTAAAATTCAAACCCGGACAAGCACAGGGGCTTGTCCCTACAAAAACAGAAAATAAATCCGCTGCGTTTGGAATTATAGATGACAAAAATATGAACACCGGAACGGCTTTCCACCTTCGCTTAAACTTCGCCGGACAGGCCGGCGCAGAATATACCACTTTACGAAAATTACGCAAGATGAAATTTGAAAATTCGAAATTCGACCGGATTCGGGAAAAATCCTTGTTTCCCGAATATCTAATATTTGATTCTCGAATCCTCGGCCAAAATTATAGTCATAATTTCGGCATCCTCCGGACGCAACAAATTCCGCATATCCCCTATAGTGAGGCGGATTGCAGAAAATCTTAAAGACCGGTTACAATCCAATATCTCTTTTATTAATCCCGGCAATTTTTAGAATTGAATACAAAAGCCCTCTTTTAAGTTCTTTCTGTTTGGGCAATGTTATCATTGCAAAATGATTTGGATGTTTAAAAAGCATATGACTCCCCTTGCCTCTTGATTTGCCTTTTGGATTTTTTTGCAGAATCCAACCCCGTTTTTCTAATTCTTTTTTGAGTTCTTTCCAACCGATCGGCATATTAAATTAGAAGGATTGAGAAATAAGATGTGCGTTAGGCTCCAGATTAAACACCCTGGTTCCCTCGCCCTTTGTTTTTACACAGGTTTTAGTTTGAATAGCTTTTTTTACTTTTTCTTCTTTTGACTCAACAAAAGCCTGAATCCATAATTTATAAGCTTCTGTGATATTTTTTTTCACTTCAGCTAAAGTTTCACCCTGAGAAACACATCCCTTTAACGCAGGTATCTCAGCCCAGTATCCCCCCTCTTCAGCTTTATGAATAATCACACAAATTCCATCGCTCATTAGTTTCACCTCATATTAATCTTATACTATATTTCTTGCGAATAGTCAATATTTTGCTATTTTCGGCTCCGAACTGCAGGTTTTATTGCGGCACTTGATAGAATCAAAGTTTTTTTGCAGATACCGGAATACTTAATTTATACAATTGTTTATGTTTTCCACAGGGCGCCGCCTTCTGCCATCAAACCATCCCCTGCCCGCATCTCCTGTTTAATCGCCGGCTTATATCATACAGTGTTCAGCCGCTGCTTAACCCCCTCCAAGAGTATGTAGCAGGCGAAAAGACTGCCTGCAACATACTCTATCCTCCCCCGTAGAGGTGGAGGGTATACTAATTCATTCTCCCTCGGCAGGCAGAGGATGAATACTTTAATGCTTTGCCGGACAAAACACCGCACGATGCACGTCCCGGGAATTCTATTCGCCGGCAAAAGAAGACACAAGACAAGACGTGGAACTAATGTGGTTGTTTCTCGCTGCGTTTGGAAGTTTTTTGTATCGTGTCTTTTACGCAGGGAACACGCCCTGACGTGTTCCGCGCTTTTAAAATTTAAACACGGACAAGCACAGAGGCTTGTCCCTACAAAAACAAAAATAAACCCGCTGTGTTTGGAAGTTTTTGTATCGTGTCTTTGACGCAGAGAACACGCCCTGACGTGTTCCGCGTGTTTAAAATTTAAATCCGGACAAGCACAGGGACTTGTCCCTACAAAAACAGAAAACACGCCTGCTGTATTTGAAATTATAAATGACAAAAACTTGAACACCGGAGCAGCCTTCGCTTAAACTTCGCCGGACAGGGCGGCGCATAATATACCGCTTTATGGAAATTGCGCAAGATATAAAAAAAGGGCGGTTTTTAACCGCCCTTTTTTTATATTATCAAAGACTTAATACGCGTTGCAGGATGCATATATTGACAACAAATTGTTTGCGTATGTTGATTCCCCTGAACAGCTTATTGTGTCGGGGGCATGAGACGTTACATCATTGACATGTACTATATCCGAATCAGCCGCGTTTGACTCCGCACCCAAAGCGCAGTGCCCGGTTCCAAAATCCCCTCCTCCCGCAAGCCAGTAAGTACCTGCCGGTAAAAAAGTAGAGGTAATAGGAAATGTATTCCATGCATCATCAGTAAGTTCGGATACATTTATATCCGCGGAAACTATAATTGACCCCGGGCAGCTGCCGTCGTCTGAATATATTGCCACCCAGAAGCTGGTGCCCGGATCAAATGATATCCATGCTTTAATAGACCGGACTGTCATATCTGTACTAAGGGTAAATTTCTGATATGCAGCATCTCCGCCTACACCATAAGATGTTGTTCTCGCATCATGCCCAAATGAAACTTCACAGGTTTCATTAAATGTGGCCGTGGCTGTAACAGTCGCAGTCATTGTTACCGTAGGCGTCATTGTTACTGTAGGCGTCATTGTTATTGTAGGCGTTATTGAAGATGTTATCGTGATTGTAGGTGTTGAGGTTTCTGTACCTACAGCAGTAGGTTCTGCTTCCGGTTCGCTTGGCGTTGATTTTTTACATGCTCCAAGAACAATTACAAACAAAGATAAAACAACTGCCATCAGTACAATAATTTTTTTCATTTCACAGCCTCCTTGGATTCAGGTCTTATTTTTCAAATATAATAAATCATTTTAAATGCTCTGTCAATTCAAAAATGCTTAATTTAATTTCCACCGAGTTCTTGACAATAACTTAAAAACCGGGAAACACATATAGATTGCAAGTTTTATTGCCATATCTTTTACGCAGAAAACACGCCCTGGCGTGTTCCGCGCTTTTAAAATTCAAACCCGGACAAACACAGGGGCTTGTCCCTACAAAAACAGAAAACAAAGCCGCTGCGTTTGGAATTATAGATGACAAAGACATGAACACCGGAGCGGGCTTCCACCTTCGCTTAAACTTCGCCGGACAGGCCGCCGCACAATGCACCGCTCCCGGGAATTTTATTTGCCGGCAAAAGAAGACACAAGACATATGTCCGCCATAGTTTAAACGGAGGCGGAAGACGCGGGACCGATGCAGCTGTTCATAAATCATGCTTTTCGTCGGAATCCGGCCGCCCCCTTCCTCTTCTACTCCGCGTCCGCCAGCCATTCAAGAGCGTCTTCTTTTTTTTCAAAGGCTTTCAGGGGCCTTGTGCCTATTTTTGCGCCTATGTTAAAAAAAACACGCCTGATCCCTTTTACATTCAGGACCGCTGTTGCTTTTATATAGGGTTGATTTGCTTTTACATATTTTTTGAAGTCCATAACCCGGGTCGGAAAAACAGGGACACTGCTTCCTTCTATAAGTATAAGCACCGATCTTTTCGGGCTGTTTCTTATTATTGCCGCCGCTGAATCCAGCATACGGTTTAAACCCTCCGCTGTTTTTGTTGAAAAATCCGCGCACAATATTTTTTTCCCTTTATATTCAAGCATTCTTATTTTCTCGCTCACAATATCTTTTCCCGGCATAACACCGTCAAACGCGGCAAGCCATTCAAGAGCTTCCTTTCTGCCGGCAAAAAAAGGTATGTTCCTGCCGGTTTCTCCAAGCATTGATATCAAAAGATCTTTTACAAGAGTATTCGCTCCTTCATGTACAATTGCAGATGCCTTTATAAAGGGCTCATTTCCCTCCATATATTCAATAAATCTGTTTTTATCGGTAAATATCGGCGTATTGGCGCCTGTAACGGCAAGAACAAGAATGGATTTTTTCGGGGCGTTTCTTATGATTTTTTTTGATTTTTTTATAATATTCCAGAACTCATCAAGGCTGCAGTCAGATATATCAACCACAAGTATTTCCCTTCCCCCTCTTTTTTCCATGCGCATATTCTTCATCCGGCACCTTTAGTCTAGTCTTATAACTCCGATTCTCTAATATTATTATACACCAGAAAATATTTTCTTGCAGGACTTTATCCGTTATCGGAAGTCTTGTTTTCAAAAACGTTTTTGTTTATAAACCATACGGATGCACCGCCGGCGCTTACTTTTGCCGCGGGAAACTCTTCATAAGCTCCCTTTTTTTCCTTAACCGCGTGCATTACCCTGCCTTTTCCTTCTCCTGACACTATAAATGAAATATTCTCTGCCGCATTTATCACGGGTATTGTCATTGTTATTCTTTTTTTTATTCCGTCGTCAACCGGCGAATCAAACCCCATTATCCACTGCTTTTTTTCATTTACCGCTTCATGCCCGGGAAAAAGCGAAGCTGTATGCCCGTCTTCTCCCATGCCCAGAAGTACAAGATCAAATTTCGGCCTGTTATTTCTGATCTTCCCCAGCGTTACAAATATTTTTCTCATTATCCGTTCATACAGCAAAGCAGCTTCTTCCACCGGTGTTATTTCAACGGGTATCCGTATAATATTTTCCCGCGGCACCGGCACCTTTGAAAGCAGAAGCTTATCGGCTTTCTTATAATTTGATCTGTTGTCACTAAACGGAACATATCTTTCATCCCCCCAGAACACATAGGTTTTTTTCCACGGGATAAGCGCGGACAGTTCTTTTTGCGCAAGTTTTTTATAAACACCTTCAGGCGAAGAGCCTCCGGACAGCGAAATCGTAAAGGACCCCGTTTCTTTTACTGCTTTTAAAGCAATTCCGGCAATATGAGCCGCAACGCGCGTATTCATTTTTGAAGATGATTGAAACTCATTAAATTCCATTTTTACTGCTCCTTTTTATAACCTGTCATCCAATTTCTGCCGTCTTTTTTTATAAATTCATCGGCCTCCGGAGGCCCGGAGCTTCCCGCGGGATAAATACTCATCATTCCGGCTTTTTTATCATAGGTGCATGACTCCCATTTTTCCAGAACAGGCGTAACAAGGTTCCATGAAATCTCCATTCCGTCCCTGCGCCAGTAAAGCGTCTGGTCACCCGTCATACAGTCCAGTATAAGTGTAGCATAATCTTCGTTCATCTGCGAACCAAATATATCCTTATAATTAAACTTCATTTCCACGGGCGCCATACAGTTTTTTGACCCCGGAATTTTGGCTGCAAAATCAATAAAAACACCCTGTTGCGGATGAATGGAAAATATTAATGCATTGGGCTCGGAAGTCTCTTCTCCGTCTCCCGCGCATACCGGACACGGAAGAGCCTTTTTGAATACAATTGTTATCCGTGTGGTTTTCTCATCCATTGCCTTTCCGGCCCGCACATAAAAAGGAACGCCTTTCCATCTTTTATTCTCAACAAAAAATTTAAGCGCAAAAAAGGTTTCCGTACAGGACTTTGGATCGGCCCCTTCTTCTTCTCTGTATGCCTTAGTGCCGGCCGGTCCTCCTGTTCCCCTGCCGTACTGGGCCCTGATTATATCTTTATCTCCCCGGGCAATCGGTTTTATTGATGACATAAATTTTACTTTCCCGTCCCTTATGCTGTCAGGGCTCAGATCATCCGGACGCTCCATTCCCACAAGAGCCGCCAGCTGCAGTATATGATTCTGAAACATATCCCTTAAAAGCCCGCTCTTTTCAAAATAACCTGTTCTGTGCCCCACAGATTCCTGTTCAAAAACCGTTATCTGTATATTGTCAACACATTCATTTGTCCATATCGGTTCAAATATTGTATTTGCAAATCTGAATGTTATTATATTCTGCACTGTTTCTTTCCCCAGATAATGATCTATCCGGTATATCTGTTTTTCCGTAAATCTTTCTTCTATAACATCGTCAAGATGCTTTGCGCTTGAACTGTCCCTGCCAAAAGGTTTTTCAATTATGATCCTTTTAAAGAAAGAATCCCCCGTATTTTCTTTTTCCGCCAGGCCTGCCGCTGACAATCCTTTTAGTATGTTTTCATATACAAACGGCGGAGTGGCAATATGAAATATCATATTACCCTTTGTTGAATATTTTTTTTCAAGTTCGTTTATGGTTTTTTTAAGCTTGCTGTAATCTTCCCCGGAATCATATTCCCCCCGTACATAATAGCACCTTGATACAAAATCTTTCACCGCCTCCGCGGACGCACCGGGATATGCTTTATATACTGCATCTTCCGCAATTCCGCGAAAAGCCTTATCATCCATTTTCGTCCGTGAATATCCCGCAACAAAAAAGTTTCCCGGCACCCGTTTTTTTTCAAAGAGCGAAAAAACAGCCGGCAGAAGTTTTCTGACGGATAAATCCCCCGATGCTCCGAAAATCACATATCCGCACGGCCCGCTGCGCTTGATCTCACAGGATGAATGCGCTTTAATATGCTTTTCGGTATTCATTCAACCTTCTCCTGCTGAACTTTTCCGGCATGAATCATTCGCAATCCCCGAATCTTTCTTTATCCGGCGCGGCGTGCCGCACCGTTCCGGCGCCGGGTGTGCTGTTTTTTACGTCCTCGCAGTTTTTTGCCACGGCATGCCCCCCGAATTCATTCCTGAGAGCGGCCGCAACTTTCGCGGCGAACACATCTTTTTGCCTTGAATTAAATCTTTTATACAGAGCAGTGGTAATGGTATCAACCGCAACACCGAGATCAACCGCTTCCTTCACGGTCCAGCGCGCCTCGCCTGAATCCTGGACATAACCCTGAATGTCAGCAAGACCGCCTTTTTCTTTAAATATACCTTCCAGAAGTTCAAGGAGCCAGGAGCGTATAACGCTTCCATTGTTCCACATTGCAGCAACTTGTGACAAATCAAGCCTGTTTCCATAGGGTGATGCCTTAAGAAGCTCAAAGCCCTCTCCATATGCCTGCATCAGCGCGTATTCTATTCCGTTGTGCACCATCTTCACAAAATGACCCGCGCCTGCTTCGCCGCAGTAAAGATATCCGTTCTCCGGAGCAAGAGTTTTTGCAAGCGGTTCTATGTATTCAAATACTTCTTTTTTTCCGCCGTACATTGAGGCATATCCTTTTTTCAGCCCCCATACACCGCCGGATATTCCGGCATCAATATACTTTATTCCTTTTTCTTCAAGTTCACCCGCCCTTTTTATATCATCCTTATAAAAACTGTTGCCGCCTTCTATTATTATATCGCCTTCACCCAGCAGTCCTTTTAAAATATCAATATACTCATCAGCTGCCGCCGAAGGCAGCATCAGCCATACAATTTTCGGGCTTTCCAGTTTTGAGACCATATCCTGTACGGAACTTGAGGAAACAGCTCCTTCTGCCGCAAGTTCATTTACTTTTTCCGGCGTTTTATTATAGACAACCACTTCATGCCCGCCGAGAAGCAGGCGTCTTGCCATATTCGCCCCCATTCTTCCAAGACCCACCATTGCGAGTTTCATATTTTACCTCCGTTTTTTCAACTGTTTTTTTTCAGCATTTCCACGGCCCGTTTTACTGTATTTTCAACCGTAAAGCCGAATTTCTCCATAATTTTTTTGCCGGGCCCTGATTCACCAAATGTATCAATACCCATGACTTCACCGTCCCCGCCCGCAAGCGCTTTCCAGAAATGCGCCGCACCCGCTTCGATAATAAGTTTTTTTGTTTTCCGCGGAAAGATTTTTTCCCTGTATTCTTTATCCTGCATCATAAATATTTCATACGAGGGCATCGATACAACGCAGGCCTTTATTCCTTTGTTTTCCAGTTCAGCCCGTGCACCGAGCGCAGGATGAACTTCAGAACCTGTTGCCGCAATTATTATATCGCAGCCGCCGGGATCTCCTTCCAGCACATATGCGCCTTTTTCAACTCCTTCAAAAACCCTGTACTTTTCATGGTCAAGAATGGGAAGACTCTGTCTTGAAAAAGCAAGCACAATCGGTTTTTTATTTACAATTGCCCAGTTCCATGCGGCCGACGTTTCATTTGCGTCAGCGGGCCTTATAACAACAAGATTCGGTATCATACGCAGGGAGCTTAAATGCTCAACCGGCTGATGCGTGGGCCCGTCCTCGCCAAGCCCTATACTATCATGGGTAAATATATATATTGCATGTATGTTCATAAGCGCGCCAAGCCTTATTGCGGGCCTCATATAATCGGAAAATGTCAGAAACGTCGCCGAATAAGGTATGAGCCCTCCGTGCAGGGCCATACCGTTTATTATGGCTCCCATCGCGTGCTCCCTGACTCCGAAATGCAGGTTCCGCGCGCATCCTCCCGCAACGCCTATACTTCCGTATCCGTGAAGTTTTGTCTTTGTAGAGGGCGCAAGATCCGCGCTTCCGCCTATAAATTCTGTCATATATTTTTCTATATTGTTCATTATTTTTTCAGAAGCGGCCCTTGTGGCAATCGGCTTGTCTGCCGGCGAAAATTTCAATATGTTTTTGCCCAGCTCGGGATTTATGTTTCCCGTTATATATTTTTCAAGCAGCAGGGCGTTTTCGGGATATTTTTCTTTATAAAACTCCGCCTTTTTTTTCCATTCATTCTGCTGCTGTTTTCCTTTCTCCGCCATAGCGCTGAAATGCCTTTTTACCTCTTCCGGAACGTAAAATGTTTTATCCCGGGGCCATCCATAAAATTCTTTTGTCTTTTTTACATTTTCCTCCCCCAGCGGCTCTCCATGGGCCTTGCCTGTATCCTGCACGGGCGATCCGTATCCTATAAGCGTTCTTACTATAATCATAGACGGTTTTGTCTTTTGGGCTCTTGCCGTTTCTATTGCTTTTGCAATCTCATCAGTATTATTCCCGTCCTCAACCTTATCGGTATGCCATCCGTAAGCCTCAAACCTCTGCTTTACATTTTCGGTAAAAGTAATGGACGTATCCCCTTCTATAGATATATGGTTGGCATCATAAAGATAAATAAGTTTTCCCAGCCCCATTGCTCCCGCAAAAGAAGCCGCTTCGGATGCGATTCCCTCCATAAGGTCCCCGTCAGAGACTATAGCATAAGTATAATGATCTGTTATTTTATCTTCCGGCCCGTTAAAACAGTCCGCAAGAGTTCTTTCCGCGATTGCCATTCCCACTCCCATGGCAAAACCCTGGCCGAGCGGTCCTGTTGTCGCTTCCACTCCGGGAGTTTTTCCGTATTCGGGGTGCCCCGGCGTTATGCTGCCCGGCTGCCTGAAATTTTTAAGCTCCTCCATTGATACACCGTATCCGTAAAGGTGAAGCAGGGAATATAACAGCGCGCATCCGTGCCCCGGAGAAAACACAAACCTGTCGCGGCCGCGCCAGCCGGAATCAGAAGGATTGTGTTTTATAAAACGGCTGAAAAGCGTATATACCATGGGTGCGGCCCCCAAAGGCAGCCCGGGGTGCCCGGATTGTGCTTTTTCCACCATATCAACAGAAAGCATACGGAGCGTGTTTATACTTAACTCTTCAATATCCTTATGCATAATACCTCTTTGTTATGCAGCTTTTCCTGCAATTTGACCCATTTTAACACGAAAAATATTTCATTCAAACAGATTATTTCAGCCCTGTGATTTTCAGAAAGTCTCCGCCAGGCGGCAGCAGGCATACGGGTTTGCCGTTTTGAACCTTGAACTCTTGAACTTTGAACTATTACTTTCTATTTCTTATCCACCGGGCAGGTGTTTATTCCCAGCAATGCATAAAGCCCGCAGAATCCCATGCCTCCGGTTATGATAAGCACCGCGCCAAGAACCCACAGCGCCGCGGCAATCCATCCGGACACTAAAAAACCGCCGGCAATCATAACCGCGCCCGACACCATTCTGATTCTTTTGTCTTTTTCGCCCACATTTTTTTTCATCACGCGCACCTCTTTCAGGATGTTTCACCCTTAATATTTTCTTCAAATAATCTGTTTTCAAAAACATCAATACTGTAAATCTGCTCAACGGGGCGCCTCGGCGGCCTTACAGCTTCCTGCTTAGCCTGATTCTCATTCAGAGACGGCTTTATTTCATCTGATTTTCTGCCTATGATTATAAGTGTTATAAGATTCGCCTCCCCGGGAATATTCAGTATCTCTTTTGCGGCTTCCGAAGAAAAACCCGCAATAGGATGCGCCGCGAGACCCATTTCAACAGCCCTTAAAAGAAGGGAGCCGCAGGCCATACCCGTATCAAAAAGATAATACTCCCGTTCTTTCACAATGCAATCATCGTCTTTCTTCGCAAATACGGCGATTATCATTGACGCGTCATTTGCCCATTCATTGCCTTTGTTAAGCGCCTGCTTAAGTTCCCTGAGTTTCCCGCTGCCTTTTACAAAAACAAACCGCCACGGCTGATTGTTAAAACAGGACGGCATCAGCCTCGCCGCCTCTCCAAGCTCCGCGATAATCCCGTCGGTAATTTCAACCTCATCAAAAGAACGATAAGCCCGCCTCCTTTTGACCGCTTCTTTTACATCCATTTTTCCCTCCGCTTTATTTGTTTTATTTTCTGCCTATCTCCCGGGTTTTTTCTCTTCTTTCTTTCCCGCGTTTTCTTTAACCGTTTCTACGGTATATTTAAAACTCTTTCTGCCCATAATACTGCAGCCCGCGGACAGCTCCACTTCATCGCCTTCTTTAATATCGGGTATTATATAGGCGATTTTCTGATTCTCTTTATCGGTCTGAACAGAGGTTTTCTGGGTTATAATTTTTTTACCGTTAAGTTTTACTTTTATATTTTCAACATAATGGGAATTTTCATTTTTCACTTTATGCTCAATGGTTATCTTAAGCATTTTTTTGTCTTCAATATACTTAAATTCCGCATCCGACGGCGAGTGCGCCGATACTGCAGCGGGAACAGCAAAAAATATACAAAGCAGAAAAGCAAATATTTTTTTCATAACAGCCTCCCTTATTTTATATTATATTTCCAACGTAATAATTTATTGCCGCGTGCGCCAGGGCCGCGGCCAAAGCCGCAATACCAAAAGTTTTATGAATAGCGAGCCTTTTTCTTATTTTAATCTTAAAAAATCCGAAAATAAACGCTCCTATAACGCATATTCCCGCGGTTATACCGCTTGCTGTTATCAGAAAACCCCAGTCCATACCGCCCTCCTTTATTTTTTTTCTTTCAAAAGAGCCGCCGCAACATCTCCGCCTCTTTCACGCGCATACAGCGGTGTTTTATCCCCTTCGGCATACGGCGCCAGTTTTTCCTCAAAAACATCCTTGTCTTCATTTTTATAAAAGATACCCAGCGGCCACGGCGAAGATTCCAGCGCCTTTTTAAAAGCTTCTTCCCTGTTTTTAAGATCCCTGCCATCTTCCATCACATACGTATTCTCTTTAAACCATTTATGCGTATTTATCTTATTAAAAGAGACGCAGGCCTGAAACACGTCAACAAGGCTGAATCCTTTATGTTTGACCGCTTCTTTTATTATCGCTTTTGTAAGTTCTTTTTCCCCCACGGAGCCTCTTGCCACAAACGAGGCATCAAGTGATATTGCAAGCGAAAGCGGATTTATCGGCTCCTCAAAGACCCCGTCAATCTGTATCGGTGTTTTCATTCCTTTCTGCGAGGTTGGAGCTGCCTGTCCTTTTGTCAGGCCGTATACCATATTGTCGTGGACTATAACGGTTATATCGGGATTTCTCCTTATGGCGTGTATGAAATGGTTTCCGCCTTCGCCGTACATATCGCCGTCCCCGCTCTGCACAATAACCGCAAGCCCCGGATTTGCGGCCTTTATGCCCGCGGCAGCCGGAAGCGCTCTTCCGTGCAGCCCGTTAAAATAACTTACATCATAATACTGCGGGCTTTTGGCGGCCTGTCCTATGCCCGAAACCATAACAAAATTTTCCTTCTTCAGCTCAAGCTCCGCAAACACTTCCATCATAATATTTTTCAGCCCAAAATTTCCGCACCCCGGACACCAGGCATTTTCAACATTTTCAATGTCAAATTCTTTTTTTTCCATCACAGCCCCCTTATCTTTTCTGCCAGTTCGTCCGAAGCAAACGGCAGCCCGTTGTATTTTAATATTCTTTCTTTTATTTCAAATCCCGTTTCCGCCCTTATAAGCTCCGCGAACTGAGCGTCCTGATTATTCTCAACCGCTATTACTTTCTTTGCTTTTTTCAGGTATTTTTCCGTATCCGGGTGCAGCGGATAAACCTGCGAAAAATGCAGCGCCGCGGCTTTTTCCCCGCCGTTTATCTCAAGCGCCTCTTTTATCGGATGATACACCGAGCCCCAGCACACAAAAAGCGTTTCATAGTCCTCATCGCCGATTACTTCCGGCGCCAGCGCGTCCTGTCTTGCCGCTTCAAACTTTTTAAGCCTTTTTTCTTTCATTTTCAGGCTTATTCCGTCAAGATCCTCGGTTATTCTGCCTGTTTCATCGTGTTCGTCGGAATCAACGCAGACTCTTCCTTTGCCGCAGCCGGGCACGCCTCTGGGCGATATTCCGTCTTCGGCAAGAGCGTATCTTTTATAATCATCCCCGGTTTCTGTTATGCTCTTTTCGATTTTAATGCCTTCAAGTTCAAACTCCGGAACATTGTAATATGTATCCGTAAAATACTGATCAGTAAGAATAAAAACCGGTATCTGATACTTATCCGCGTCATTGAAAGCTTTTGCGGCAATCATAAAAGCCTGTTTTGTTGTTCCGGGAGAATAAATTTTCCGCGGAAAAACACCGTGCCCCGCATACCTTGCAAGATTTAAATCCCCCTGCTCTGTTCTTGTGGGAAGTCCTGTCGCGGGTCCGGGCCTCTGGGCAAGGTGCACAACCACAGGCGTTTCAGTCATACCTGACAGGCTTATACCCTCTGTCATCAGGGCAAAACCGCCGCCCGACGTGGTCACAAGGGCCCGCGCGCCCGCGTACCAGGCGCCGATTGCCATATTGATTACTCCTATTTCATCCTCAACCTGTTCAAGAGCAATGCCTGCTTTGTGCGCATAACCCGCCATTGCGGCAAATACACCCGTTCCGGGCGTCATTGGATAGGCAAACACCGCATCGCATCCTCCGGCAATCGCGCCGATAGCAACCGCATTATGCCCGTCAAGGAGCAGTTCATCTTTTCTTTCCCCGCAGTCAATATTTTCAAATACCGCTATTTTTTCATCCACAAGCGTGCGGCCCACATCAAAACCGCTTCCCGCGGCGCCTATGTTGTTTTTTACGATATCTTCCCCTTTTTTCGCAAATCTTTCCTTTATATCTTCATCAAGAACAGCTTTGTCGAGCCCTATGATCCCGCATATCAATCCCACGGCAACCGAACTGCCGTAGAGGGCATTTCCGAATTCAGAACCTATCTTCTGAAAAGGTATGTTCACAACCCGGTCATCGCCGAGTTTGTCTTTTTCCCCAAGAACCAGCGTCTTTTTTGTTATCCTGTTTTTGAATCTTTCCAGGGATTCTTTTGTAAGAGGCACAAAAATATCCATTCTTTCAAGAGGCGCGGCAACAGGGCCGCAGGATATTATTATCTGTGTGGAATTCACCCCGCCGCGGACCCGCGACATATATTCTTTTGTGGCAAAAACATTATACCCCGCTTTTTTCATAACATTTACAAGAATTACTTCTATTGACTGAATTCCCTGGCCCGCTTCGCCGGCCAGAACTATGGAAATCCCTTTTTTATCGGCCATACATATCCCCTTTCAGCTGTTTTATGACTTCACACCCGCAAATATATCCGGGGAGCCGGAAAATTATTTCCGGCACCCCGGCCTTAAATTATTTTTTGAACTCCCGCGCAACCATAGAATCCATATCCTCCAAAAGGGCCTGAAGGTCCTCTTCGTGCTCAACTTCATCCTGAAGTATCTGGAGAACCATATTATATGTCACAAAATCCTTCTCTTTTGTGACATCAAGGATGTTCTTATACGTCGTTATTGCACACTGCTCGCCTCTGATGTTCTGATCCAGCAAAACTCTCACATAAGGATCGGAAGGCTCCTCATAATCACATTCTGCCAGGCCGTACCATTTTTCCGGAGAAAGAGCAGGTGTACCGCCAATTTGTATCAATCTGTCAGCCACCATACCTGCGTGGCGCAGTTCATCAGCAGCGTGCTGGTTAAGCTCCGCCATCACGCCTTCCCTCATCGGCCCTTTCGCTACTTTTGCTCCCAGCCAATACTGATAATACGCCAGCCATTCTTCCGCATAAGCTTTTTCCAGAAGTGTCTTAATTTCCTCCACATTTCCGCCTAAAATTTCAATCCCTTTTGTGCCCATTTTTTACCTCCCTCAACAGATAATTTTCTTTCAGTAATTGAAAGCCGCAACTTCAAAATGCGCGCGCGGGTGCAGACAGGCAGGACATTTTTCCGGGGCTTCAGGACCCTCGTGAACATATCCGCAGTTTCTGCATTTCCATTTTACGGTTTCGCTTTTTTTGAAAACTTCGCCTTTTTCTATATTCTGAGCAAGTTTGATGTATCTTGCCTCGTGTTCCATTTCCACCTTTGATATATTTCTGTATGTTTCGGCAATTTCCGGAAATCCTTCTTTGTCCGCGGTTTCAGCCATTCCTTTGTATATTACCCTGTGCTCTTCATTTTCGCCTGCCGCGGCCGCGAGAAGATTTTCCACGGTTGTTCCTATTTTTCCCGCGGGATAAGCGGCGGTTATTTCAACCATTCCGCCTTCCAGATATTTAAAGAACCTTTTTGCGTGTTCGAGTTCGTTTTCCGCGGTTTCCATAAAAATCGCCTCAATCTGCCTGTAACCTTCCCTGTTTGCGACTTTTGAAAAATAGGTGTACCTTGATCTTGCCTGTGATTCTCCCGCAAAAGCCGCCAGAAGATTTTTTTCTGTTTCCGTTCCTTTTAGACTTGCCATTTCTTCTTCCTCCTTTTAGTATGTGTTTTTTATTCTTTTACCCACAATCCGTGTTTGTTGCAGAGTTCTCTTACTGTTTCTATTCTGTCCATACTCACGCAGAATGACGCCTCAGGCGCGTCTCCGGGATTCAGCTCTTTTCTTATTACATATCCGTCTTTTGTGACGACCTCTATGAGCTGTATCCAGTGTTCCGCCTCCATCGGATGCGCAACTTCGCCGACCTTTACCTTTATCCCGCTGCCGTCAGCCTCAACAACAGGCACGTGTTTTTCGCCGGGGCCGTCCTTTGCTTTCTCGTCAAGAAACTTCATTTTTTTTCCGCAGCACTCCATATCGCAGCCGCACGGGCCGGCGAACAGGATTTCAACAACGTGAGCGCAGTCTTCACACTTGAACATCATAAGCTTTTTCAGTTCCATTTTATTCCTCCTTGTTTTTTTTATTTAAGAAGCCCCGCTTCTTTATGCTTTGCGGCTATATCATCCGCAAGCCTGTCAAGTTCCTTAAAATCCCCCTCTTTTGGATGCCCTTTTGAAATAACCGGCGCCAGCAGCTCTCCTTTAAAATTCGTAAGCGTCCCTGTTATGGCGCCGGAAGCTTTTTCCGCCCATCCGTACGACGATATGAGGGACGCGAATTTTGTTTTGGGCCGCAGAGCATTCGCGAGATAAGCAGCATAGGCTCCGAGCGGGTGCACTCCGGCTAAAACCGTAGGAGCGCCGAGGACAAGAGTTGCGGAATCAATAAGAGCAATGGCAAGCGCGCCCGGGTCCGTCACCGTAAGATTAAAATAATGTACATTTATACCTCTTTTAATCAACGCTTCCCTCAGATATTCCGCCATTTTTAATGTTGAGGCGTGCATTGATACAAAAACTATCATCGCCTCATTTTTCACCTCATCAGACGCCCAGTCCTCATAAGCATCCATTATGGGTTTTGGATCATCATAAATATACCCGTGGGAGGGCGCAATTATAGCAATATCAAAATTTTTAACCTTTTCTATATTCTTCCTGACAATCGTTCTGAAAGGCGACATAATCTCCGCATAATATCTTTTTGCGGGAACATAGAAATTTTTCCAGTCAAAAAGATCAGCTGCCGCCATATGCGACCCGAAAAAGTCACAGGAAAAAAGTATTTTATCCTCGCGCAGGTAAGTCACCATTGTTTCGGGCCAGTGAACCCAGGGTGTTATGGCGAATTCAAGGGTTTTGCCCCCAAGTTCCAGCGTATCTCCCTCCTTCACTTCATAAAATCTCTCTTCCGGTATCAAAAGAAGGTCCATAAGCATACTTTTGCATTTGCCGTTTGTCACCACTTTCGCATCCGGATACATTTCAACAAGTCTCGCAATACCGCCTGAATGGTCCTGCTCGGCGTGGTTTGAAATTATATAGTCTATTTTTTTACTTCCCGCTTCCTTCAGATTGTCCTCAAGCTGGCTGAATGTTTCCGGTTCCACAGCATCAATAAGGGCGGTCTTTTCACTGCCAATAACAAGATAAGAATTATAACTCGTTCCGTCCGGCAGGGGAATGAGCTCGTCAAAGAGCCGTCTTTCCCAGTGAACAGCTCCGACAGACAAAACATTTTCTTTCAGTTCCTTTACAGCCATTTTCGTCCCTCCTTTATATTATTGTTTCTTCTTTGAATTTTCTATAATCTCCATTACCTGCGCGGCGTGCCCGCCGGGTTTTACCTTTTCCCATATATGCGCTATTTCACCATCCGGCCCTATCAGAAAAGTGGTTCTGCTTATTCCCATAAATTTCTTTCCCATAAATTTCTTTTGGCCCCATACCCCGTAATCTTTAAGAACCAGCTGAGCTTCATCGCTTAAAAGCGTTATTTTCAGCTTCTGTTTTTCGGCAAACCTTTTATGGCTGCCGCACGAATCCGCGGATATTCCGAGTATAACAGCGTCCAGCTCTTCAAATCCCGGAAGTTCTTTTGAAAAATCCTTTGCCTCTATGGTGCATCCGGGAGTATTGTCTTTTGGATAAAAATAAACAACGACCCATTTCCCTTTAAAATCCCTGAGGCACACCCTCTCTTCATCCTGATTTTTAAGACAAAAATCCGGCGCTTTGTCTCCCGGCTTAAGCTTTGCCATTGTTTTCTCCCTTTTTTACGCAGGACGCACATTTGCCCTTCATATAAATATGTTTTTCTTCCACATAAAAACCTTCAAGTTCAGGGGACCCGCAGTTTATACTCTCCTGCATTATGTCGTATACATTGCCGCACTCCCTGCACTTGAAATGCGCGTGGGAATCCGTGAGCGCGTCATAACGTGAATGTTTTTCTTCTATTGTAAGCTCGTGCACTATATTTTTTTTCACAAATCCGTTAAGAGCATTATAGACGCTTGTTCTGGAAAGCGTGGGCATTTCAGTATGCAGCTGTTTATATATTTCATCCGCAGTCGGATGATTTTTATAATCCATAAGATACTTCATCACTTTAACCCTTATCAGCGAAGGCTTTATGCCGTTTTCTTTCAGATAACCGGCAGCCTGTGCCTGTGTTATATTTCCCACGCTCATTTCCTTTATTTCCGTCGGCGTTTTTTTTAAACGCCGGAATTTTTTTATGCGCTTTTTGTTTCGTCAACAAACGTTCTTGCGGACAGTTCCTTGTCAAGCATAAGCAGCTGTTCTTTTGCATCGCCTATCATTTTCAGCTTTTCAACAAGTTCTGATGCGGAAGCCTCTTCCTCTACCTGTTCGTCAATAAACCATTTCAGCATACTCGCGGTCGCGTGGTCCTTTTCCGCAAGAGCCATATCCATAAGAGCATCTATTCTCGCGGTTACTTTCTGCTCGTGGCCGTAGGCTTCCTCAAATATTTCCAGAGGGCTTTTAAAATCATCTCTGACACCCTCAACTGCCGGAAGTTTTATATGCCCGCCCCTTTCAAGGTTGAAATTATAAAACTTCATTGCATGCGTCATCTCCTCCTGCGCCTGTACATACATCCAGTTCGCAAATCCCGTTAAATTCTTTTCCGTAAACCACGCGGACATTGAAAGATAAAGATACGCTGAATAAATTTCCGCATTAACCTGTTCATTTATTGCTTCTGACATTTTTTTTCCGATTACCGCCATTTCAAAACCTCCTTTTGTGTATTAATTACAAATTTGTATTAATTACAATTGTATATTACCCGCCCGGATTTGTCAAGTTGATTTAAAATTTATTACAAAATTTCGTTTATTTTTTTACCGTCAGAAACCGCTTTCTGCAGTTTCATATGATCCTTTGTATCCCCTATAAGTATTGCGCCGGCAATTTTTCCGTTTTTTTCAAATATCTTTTTAAAAACGCCTTTATCATCGGTGCTTTTGCCTTTTGCGCCGCTTGCTTCCGTAACCTCGCCCACTGACGCTACATCAATGCCCGCAGCCTTGAGTTTTGTTGACATCACACTTCCTTTATACTCTTCATTCTCTCCGGCTATATTTTTTGCCGCAACTGCAGCCTGCTCAGATGCCGCGGGCCATATGCCGTATATCATACCGTTAAATTCGGCAATATCACCGCAGGCATAAATATCCTCAATATTCGTCTTCATATGCGCGTTAACTTTTATTCCTTTATCTGCCTGTATTCCAGTATTTTTTATGATGTCAAGATTAGGGCGTATACCCGCGGATACCAGTATCATTTCAGCTGAAGTTTCATCCCCCTCTTTGAAGTTTATTTTAAGACCGCTGTCCGACTCAGTTATTTTTTCCGTCTGTTTTCCGAGCCTGAATCTGAGCCCTTTTTCTTCCAGCATTTTCTGCAGTATACCGGCTCCTTCTTCATCAAGCTGCCTTGGCAAAAGCCTGTCAAAAAATTCTATTATTTCAATCTGCAGCCCGTGTCCCAGAAGACTGTTTGCCGCTTCTATCCCCAGAAGGCCGCCGCCTATTACCGCGCCCTTTTTTTTGCTTTTTGCATAGTCTATTATGGCATCAGCATCATCTATTGTTCTTAATGTAAATATTCCGGAGCCCGTATATTTGAAATCCGGCAGAAAAGAATGCGCGCCCGCGGCTATTAAAAGCCTGTCATAGGATATCTCCCCCTGTTTTTCTGAAACTACTGTTTTTCCGGCCGGATCAATTGATATAATGCTTTCTCCGGGATAAAACTCTATTCTGTTCTCTTTGAACCAGTCTTCTTTTTTTATAAAGAGTTTTTCTTTCTCAAGCCCGCCCCCAAGATAGTCTATGACCCTGGGCCTGGAATAAAAAGGGTATTTTTCCTGTGTAAACATTTTTATTTTCGCATCAGGATCAAAGCCGCGGAGCTTTGCGGCCGCACCCGCGCCCGCAGCTCCGCTGCCTATAATTATAACATCCACTGCGTATTATCCCTGCTTTTCAAAATCGCTTTTTGGAGCGCCGCATTCAGGGCATACCCAGGAATCCGGAATATCCTCAAATTTTGTACCCGGCTCAACACCATTGTCCGGATCGCCGATCTCAGGATTATAAACATACCCGCATACAACACATACCCATTTTTCCATTACCAACCTCCTTTATGATTTAAGTAAATACAGTATATCACAGGAAATGCCGTTGTCAATTTCGCGAAATATCCAAAGGAAAGAGTTTAGGGAATAAGGATAAGGAAACATCAAAAAGCGGCCCTCAAAAAAATCAGATACCCGCGTTTTTATCAGACCTTAAATTGCCCTCAACACA
>CAYTNY010000036.1:0-20673 GCA_964439215.1 uncultured Spirochaetia bacterium | reverse complement strand
TTTGATATATAAGATTGCGGCGGACCTTGTGGTTTTTACGCATTTTTTATGGATCTTGTTTATGCTTGCGGGAGTTTTCCTGACTGTTTATCACCTGCTGCGTAAAAATGATGTTTTTTTTAACCGCTGGATATTCCGCACGGTTCATTTTCTCGGAATCCTTTATGTGGCGGCGCTGGCTGTACTTAATGAATACTGCCCTCTTACGATTTTTGAGAACCACCTGCGCTCGCAGCACAACCCTTCGCTTGTTTATGCGGGTTCATTTATTGTGCATTATATTGAAAGTTTTGTTTACCCTTCGGTTGACCCTATGATAGTAATAATCCCTACTGCCGTGCTCGGGCTTTTTATCACCGCGGTCTATATACTCAAACCGCCGGATAAGATTAAGAGACTTTTCAGTAAATAAAACCGCAAAACAGGCTCCTGTCCCAGCAAAAACGATTTCTGCCGTAATCCGGATTTATATAAACAATGTGGCGTCGGAGCTGTCGGATGACTCAAGAAACGAAGCGACCCCGCCTATCTGCACGCCGTCAATAAGTTCTTCTTTTTTTATGCCCATTAGATCCATTGTCATCTGACACGCTACGATTTTTGCGCCGCCTTTAATCGCTGATTCTATCAGCTCTTCCGGGCTGCTGATTCTGTGTTTTTTCATTATGCCGCGTATCATAACAGGCCCCATACCCGCCATATTCATATTTGACAGCTTCAGCTTCCTGCTTCCTCTGGGCAGCATAAACCCGAATGCTTTTTCAATTATATTCTTTTTCAGCCCGCCGGGGGATTTTGATTTTTTAAGCGCGTTCAGCCCCCAGAACGTAAAAAACATTGTTACCTGCCTGCCCATTGACAAAGCTCCGTTGGCTATTATAAATGACGCTATAATTTTATCCATATCGCCGCTGAATACCACCATTGTTTTGTCGTGGCTGCCTGCCGGTTTTCCGGAATCTTCTTCTGATTTGCCGCCGGTCTTTTCTATAACCGCGCTTATGACTCCTTTGTCGGATTCCAGCCCCAGAATATTATGCCCCATAGTGCGCGCCCAGGAGCTTACATCACTGTAAAAACCCTGATCCGTTGCTTTTATCTCCAGCCTGTCGCCCGGCGTTATTTTATCCATCTCTGCCTTAAGCTTCATTATCGGCCCCGGGCACTGGAGCCCGCACGCGTCTATCTTTACAAATCTTGCGCCCGAAGTTTTTCCCGCGGATACCTCTTCTTTTTTGCTTGTGCCCATTTCATACTTTTCATCAAAGACATTTTCATTTGCCTGCCTTCCCGTTATCGCGGCATAAGTTACATATCCTCCCGATATATTGTAAATGTTTTTATAACCGCTGTTCATAAGTATTCTTGCACCTATATATCCTCTGAGCCCCAGCCTGCAGTAAACCGCGGTCTTTTTGTCTTTTGGCACCTCTTTCATCCTTTTGCGAAGGTCATTTAAAGGTATATGCACGGCGCCCGGTATTGTGCCGAGTTCCACCTCGTCGTCTTCACGCACATCCAGAATAAAATATTCCTCTTCTTTTCCCGCAAGTTCCTTGCAGGAAACCTGCTTTACCATTCCTTTAATTATGTTTTCCGCGATAAATCCCGCCATATTCAGCGGATCTTTTGCGGACGAAAACGGCGGCGCGTAGCAGTGCTCAAACTCCGCAAGATCATACACGGTTCCGTTTTTCTGAATAAACGCTGATGCAGCATCAATCCTTTTCTCTACACCTTCAAATCCGGCTGCCTGCAGACCCAGAATTTTCCCTGTATCCGGATCAAATGTCATTTTCATTGATATCTGCGTTGCTCCCGGATAGTATCCCGCGTGATTATTCGGGTGTATTACTATGCTGTCGTGTTTTATTTTCAGCACGTCAAGCTGCCTTGAATTCAGTCCAACGGCTCCGGCAGTCATATCAAATATTTTCAGCACTCCCGCGCCGATGGTTCCTTTGTATTTTACCTTATTTTCTTTTGCAATATTGTCTGCCGCTATTCTGCCCTGTTTATTTGCGGGTCCGGCAAGAGGTATGAATGATTTTTCTCCGGACACGGGATTTACGGTTTCAACCGCGTCGCCTATGGCGTATATGTCCGGGTCAGAAGTGCGAAGATACTCATCAACCGCAATACCTGCTTTTCCTGTCTCAAGCCCCGCGTCTTTCGCGAGTTTTATCTCGGGTTTTACGCCTATAGAGAGCATAACAAAATCCGCTTTGACCTCTTTGCTGCTGTTTAAGACCGCTTTTATCATCCCTGATTCGGATGAAAATGATTTTATGGCGTCATTCAGATAAAGTTCCACGCCTTTCTGTTTCAGGTGTTCGTGAATATGCGCGGCTATTTCAAAATCCAGCAGATTCATAACCTGAGGCAAAGCCTCAACCACTGTCACAAATATACCTTTATGCTTTAAGTTTTCCGCCATTTCAAGGCCGATATAACCGCCGCCGACAACAACAGCTTTTTTCGGGGCGTTTCCGCGTATGAAATCGTGGATCCTGTCCGTGTCCTCCATATTGCGGAGTGTAAATATTTTTTCACTGTCAATTCCGGGAATAGGCGGTTTCACAGGCTCTGCCCCGGGAGAGAGTATAAGTTTATCGTATTTCTGTATATATTCATCTTTTGTTTTTACATCAATTGCTTTTACCTCTTTTTTCTTTGTATCTATGGAAACCACTTCAGTATTTATCTTTATTTCCACATTAAAACGATCCCTGAATGATTCCGGCGTCTGAACAAGAAGGTTTTCCCGCTCAGTTATCTCTCCTCCTATATAATAAGGAAGCCCGCAGTTCGCGAACGAAACATACCCGCCTCTTTCAAATACAGTTATTTCATAATCCTCAGACAATCTTCTTAACCTCGCTGCCGCGGACATACCGCCCGCAACTCCGCCTACTATTACTATTTTCATAATTATCTCCTCCTGGTTTTATAATCAGTTAATTATAGCAAATTTTTTTGTAAAAAATAAATTTAATCCACAGCCGCAGGCAGAAAACACAAAAATCTAAAAATCCCCCCGCTTTCACCGAACTGTCCCTTACCCACATCTCTTGTTTTAAGCGTCAACTTATATTACAAAGTATCCTGCCGCTGCTTAACCCCCTCCAAGAGTATGTAACAGGCAAAAAAACGCCTGTAACATACTCTATCCTCCCCCATAGAGGTGGAGGGGAAAGACAACACAAAAAAAAATTCAGACTTTCCAAGACATATAAACACTCCCCGGCTTTGTTGTTACATTCGCTTGTATTACAAAGTATCCTGCCCCGGCTTCACGGTTAAGAAGCAGTTCTCCGAAAAGGAGTATAAAAAAACAAACCCGGCAAGGTCTGTGTTTTATGCTGTTACCCCCTTTAATAAAGGGGGCAAGGGGGATTTTGGGTTTAACAACGGGACAACGAAATAAACCTTAAAAAAACCTTATCTTTCGCAGCTTAAGAAACCGGATGTTTGGAAATTGTAGGTTGAATACTTTGCTGTTCCCAAAACTCAAAACTCATTTTTATGTGTTTTTCCCTTTCCCTATCCCTGCTCCATCTTTATATTATCCTTCCACATCTCTTCAGACAGTTTTTTTCCGTCCTCGTCATATCTTATGAACTTTCCGTTGCGTTTGTTGTTTTTCATACTGCCCTTAAACGAAGGTTTGCCGTCCGGATAATAAAATGAAAAATCGCCGTGTGTCTTTCCTTTGTGCATCCCCTGTTTTAATTTCAGCGTGCCGTCCGGATAGTACCATTTTATAACCCCGTGCTGTACTCCGTCCAGCATCGGCTGCTCAGATCTGATATTTCCGTTCGGATAATAGTCCTTTTTAATTTCAACAGATGAAAGAGCAAGATATATCTGAACAGCAAAAACAAGCGCCGCTGTTATAAAAAATGCAATACTCCAAAACACAGCTGCTGTTTTATTTTTTGACATGCCTTTTTTTGTTTTTTCTTTTTTACCGGCCATACGCTTTCCTTTTTATTAAATACGCCTTCCGTTTTTATATTTCGCGTGAAATTTTTTCTTTTTTTCTTCTTTATCGGTTTTTTCCTTTTCCAGCACTTCTTCTTCTTTTTTTATCAGTTCATCCTTAAAAGAATGATCTTTGTTCTTCGGCTTTGGCTTTGATTTTCTTCCCGTATCTATGCGCTGTGCATCATCCTGTATCCTGAACTTCAGCGGATCCTCGCTGATTCTGTGAACCTTTCGGTCATCATCCATCTATAACCTCCGGATCAAAACTTTTTTATTTAAAAGATCTTTCCACTGTTTTCTTTATCAATGCATAATCGCTTATTCTGCCTGTCCATAGCTTAAAACCTTCCATTCCCTGGTAAATAAGCATATCCAGGCCGTTTATTATTTTTGCGCCTTTTTTCTCCGCCTGCTTTAAAAACGGAGTTTTCGCGGGATTATAAATAATATCATAAACAGGTATGTTTTTTCTTTTCAACGCGTCAATTTTATACGGATTTGACCTGTTATCCATACCCACGGACGTACAGTTGACAATAAAATCAGCTGAAGCGATTATTTCATCAAGCACCGGATTTTTTTTCAGCATCCATATTTTCGCCTCTTTTATTTTAAGTTTTTTCACAAGGCCCCTCGTCATAGGAATATCTATGTTGAGTATGTGAAATTCCGAGGGCCCGCGAAGCTTCAGCGCGTATGCAATCGCGTGCGCCGCGCCTCCGGCTCCGAGCATCACAACTTTTTTATTTTTTATGATTATCCTGTTTTTTTTCAGCGTTCTGTCAAATCCAAGATAATCCGTATTAAAGCCCGTAAGTTTTCCCTTCACGGGAATCACTGTATTGACTGCCCCGATAACTTTTGCCGCATGGTCAATACGGTCAAGATATTTCATAACAGTCTGTTTATAAGGAACAGTTACATTTAAAGCCGCAAATCCTTCTTTTTTCATTTTTTTTATGATTTTTCCCACATCATTCGGAGGAGTTTCAAAGACCCTGTATTCCCAGTTCATCTTATATTTTTTATAAACCGCGTTATGCATTGCCGGCGACAGTGTATGTCCCAGCGGATATCCTATGATCCCCGTAATGGTTTTTTCATTATTCTTCATTTATGCCTCCCGGATATATTTATATTTATTTTCCGGCTATCTGAACGCCGCTTATTACCAGGGTAGGGGCCCCGAAATTATAATAAAATTTTAAATCACCGCATATATGGGTTATATTGTTTAAGAGATCCCTTATATTTCCGGCAGCGAGCACTCCTTCCACTGCCTGTGTTATTCTGCCTTTTTCTGTCTGCCATCCGGCAAGGCCGAGCGAAAAATTTCCCGATACCGTATCAGCGGTATGCAGCCCCATAAGCGAATCTACAACAATACCGGATATATTTTTCATTACCTCTTTTTTTTCGGAGCCGCCGTTTTCAATATAAAAATTAGAAACACCGGGTTCAGGCAGTGTTTTAAATCTTCTTATACCGTTTCCCGTACTCTGTGTTTCTGCATAACCCGCATTCAGCCTGTCATAAAGAAATGTATTTAAAACCCCGTTTTCCAATACGTTTTTATTCTGCCCCGGCATACCCTCGCCGTCCGCGGGAAAACTGCCTGCCCTGTAATTTAAAAGCGCGTTATCTTTCAGAGTAAGTTTTTCCGACGCGGTTTTATCCCCTTTTTTAAAGTCTTTCAAAAGCGACTTGCCTTTTCTTATATTTGAATATAAAAACATCCCTGATATAAGTTCTAAAAGATTCACCCCGATATGCGGCGGAATTATCAGCGTATATCTGCCCGTAGGAACAGATTTTGCATTCAGCAGACGCAGGGCGCGTTCAGAAGTTTCCGCTCCCAGTCTTTCCGGATCTATGTTTTCAAAACAGCTCTCGCCTTCAAATCCGTCAACAGCTTTTCTGTCTTTACCGCCGGAAGATATGACCATTGTCTGCATTGAATAAAGAGTTTTTTCATACCTTATATCCGTTCCTTTGGTATTAAAGTAAGTTACAGCGGTTTTTTTATCCTCAAACGAAGTTTCCCTTACAAACTCTATTTTTTTTGAATATTTTTTTGCCGCTTCTTCCAGTTTTAACGCGGTTTTTTCTTTTTCCTCAATACTTATATCATCATAAGCGCTGCAGCTCATTTCTATGTTTTCAAATTCCCGTATATCCGAAAGAGTGTAATTTTCATATCCTTCTATACAGGCATCCCGCACCGCTTTTTTCAGTATTTCTTCGGCTGTTTTGCCGCTTTTATCCGTAAAAAAACCAAATCCCATTTTCCCGTTTTTAAACACTCTTACTGCCGCGCCAAAAGAATCCGATACTTCTTTATTTTCAATTTTTCCGTTATCAACGGTTATTCCGCTCCCTTTTGTTTCTTCAATAAAAAGATCAGCATCGCATCCGCAGTTTTTAACAGCGTCTTTTATACGTTTTATTTTTTCCACTTGTTTCTCCTTAATATCTGTGTTATTACACCGCCTGCCAAAACCGCCGCGGTTTCCGCACGCAGTACATTATGCCCTATACTTACGGGTTCAAAGCCTTTTGCCGCAAGCAATGACGCTTCATCATCCTCAAACCCGCCTTCCGGCCCTATAAAAAACGATACTTTGTCTTTGTTTTCAGGCAGTTTCATTATCTCGTCAATTAAAAATTTATTTTCTTCTTTTTCCCATACAAGAAATCTTTTTTCTCCGGCTTCAGGATCTTTCAGATTTTCCACTCCTGTTATAACGGGATTCATACAGGGAAAAGATAGCCGTCCGCTCTGTTTTACCGCGGAATACGCTATTTTCTCCCATCTCCGGGCTTTTTTTCCCGTATCTTTCAGCTTTATGGCGCATCTGCGGGTTATTACGGGATTTATTTCATCAACACCGAGCTCCGTCATTTTTTCAATTATAAAGTTCATGCTTTCATTTTTTACAACCGAAATATATGCGCGGATAATGTTTTTGAAATTTTCTCTTTCGCGTATCTTTTTTTCCACAACAATAATCAGTGTATTGTTTTTTTTTATTATATCTTCTATGCGGGCCTCAAATTCACCGTGTTCATAATTAAATATAACAACCTTATCTCCGGTTTTTTTTCTCAGCACTGCTGTTATATGATGAAAATCACCGCCGCTGACAACCGCTCTGCCGTCTGATATTTTATTTACAAAAAATCTTTTCCCGCTCATATTTTTTCCCTTATGGGCCGAATTTTTTTATTGTGCCTTCCGTTCCTATATATATATCATTATTAAATTTTTCCGCCGGCCCGGGAGCGTTTATTCTGCCTGATCCATTGCCGAAATCACCCCAGGTTCTCAGTTTTGACCCCGATGTATACGAAAACTCGCTTACACCGCCGGCCGAAGGTATTATTATAGCATCATCTTTCACTGTGAAAAAGTTTATTTCCATTTCTGTATCTATTTTTTTAATATAACTGCCCGTTGCCGCATCAATCACCGTAATATCACCTGACTCTTCGCCGGCAAAAATTTTTCCGCCGCTGTATCTTATCCATACAAGGCCTGAAAGCTCCGCAGGGCCCAGCACAGGTCCGAACTTTCCAGAATACGATCCCGATGAACCGTTTATTGTATAATATTCAATTATGTTTTCCTGAGGATTTGATACAAATATCCTTCCCGAACCGTTTGTCTGAATATTTTTTCCTCCGCTTTTCTCAAGAGCAAAAGAAAACCAATCTGTGGTATTTTCATCTATTGCCGTAGATATCGCAAGAACGGAATTTCCGCTTTTTACCATATAAACATAAGAATTGTCGGTGCATATTCCTGTGGGCGAAGAATAAAGCGAAGAAGTTGACCATATCAGTGTTCCGTCGTTCATGTATTTATAAAGCACTTCTGATACAGCGTCTATTGCGAATATATGCCCTGTTTCATCCATAGTAAAATCAGCAAGACCGGTAAAATCACCGATTGAATATTTATATGTTATGCCTATGTAATTATCGCTCTGCGGATCCGTGGGATTGCTGCGCGAAAGTTCACTGCATGCTGTATTTACAGAAAGAATAATCAGCATCGGAATTAAAATTTTTTTCATGGCAATACACCTTTAAAAAGTCTTTTTGTCTTTCAAAAACGCATCAGCCCTGATACAACAATTCCGTTTTCACAGGGCCTTATCTCATAAGCCAGCCTTGCATCTTGTGAATCGTAATTTATTCCTGCATCAACAATACCCGCTATATAAACAGCGGCCGTTATGATCCCGAATATTACAGCTTTTTTTCCGGCATCTTCCGCTTCCTGAAAAGCCAGATCATGATTTTCGTTTGCGTTTTCATATTTTTCCGTTTTAAGATTATAATCCGCTATATTATACACGGTAAGCCCCGCGGACAGCAAAGTTCCCGAGGATACCAGTATTCCTTTCAGCATCTGATGATTATACATCTGCCCCCAGCCGGGCAGAGCCGCGGCCCTCCATACGGAATCAATAATTTCTCTTTTTTCGGACCGCTTTCTTTTTTTACTAATAACATTTTTATAAAACTCCTTAAATTCCTCGGCATCCTTGTCTTCGGGAAATATTTCCAGTACTTTTTTAAAGTACGCATAAGCTCTATTATGCCGGCGCATCTGATAATACGAAAACGCAATATGCTTTAAAGCCTCACTGTTTTCTTTATCAAGTTTATATGCCGCGGCAAAGAAACGAAGAGCTTTTTGATATTCTTTCTTTTCAAACAGAAGCTTCCCGCGTTTAAAATATTTTCCTGCTTTTTCTTTTTCAGGACTGGTTCTTTCCGCGGCTTTTGATTCTGTCTCCGCTATAAATTCCATGGGCACTGCGGCGTAAACAGATAAACTGCAGAATAAAAACAATATCCCCGTTGTAAACAACAGCCTTTTTTTCATTTTTTTACTCTCCAAATTTTTTAAGTGTTCCGCTGTCTAAAACATAAGTATGGGCCTCAACACCGGGATCCGCTGATTCATCAACCGCGATAAGAGAGCCGTTTAGTATCCGGCCCGGCCCCTCGCCGAAATCACCCCACGTTTTTTCAATATTAAGCGAGTAATCCGCTGTTTTTATGCCCGACACTGAAAGCAGCTGCAGACGGTCCCCTCTTTTTTCACCGTCTTTTACTTCAAACGACAGTTCTATAAGCATATTAAACGTCAGATCTGAATTCAGCCTCATAACCTGTTTTTTATCCAGTATATTAACTGTATATAAAAATTCTCCGTTTGTAAAGAGTCTTCCCGGCTTAAAATATCCCTCTGCCGTTGCTGTTATATTAACTGCGCCTGCCGGCGCTCCCGATAAGGAATATTTTTCTATTACTGATTCATTTTCACTGCTTATAAAAATATGTGAATCAATATGCTCTATATACATTCTTTTATCTCCGGGATCCGCGCTTATGACGAATTCACTGAAAAATCCGGCAGTATCCATTACCGCAACAGATGACTCGTTATGGACCGCGTAAATTTTTCCGGTACTATCCGGGCATATATCGTATATCGCGTCAAAACCGCCCCGGGCCGTACCGCTGACGCCTTTTACTATGCCGTGCACAGAATTTTTTTTCCCGGCAAATATAAGTTCATCCTGTATATAAAGCATTTTTTTTATTGTAAGATCCGCGGGATACAGTACTTCTCCGTAATAGGTAATCCCTATGTAATTTTCAGCCGCCGGATCATAAGGATTTGTACGCGACAGTTCCCTGCAGGAAACCGCAGTTATAATAAATACTGCCAGAACAACCGGCAAAAATTTTTTTATCATTGCACCTTTCCCTTTTTCAGAATTCTAATTCCGCTAATTTCACCGCAACAGTGTTTTCATCAATCATTTCAATACGGTTGAAAGCTCTTTGTGCTCCTTCCGGAACATCCACTCCGCTCATCCATGCATCTATAACCGATACCATCCATACAACAGCAGCGGTTCCTGCGGGTATCCATACTTTCAAAGCGGCTTCTTCCGCCTCTCTATATGTATTTTCAAAATCATAATTTGTATTTGCATAAGCGTCTGCCGCTGCCTGCTGATCAAGAGTATATTTTATTATCGCGCTTAAACTGGCCATATAACTTAATGAGAAAAGATACGCTTTTACAAGATCGTCATTATAAAACTGCCCCCATCCCGGAACAATTGCCGAGCGCCATAAAAGTTCTGATTTTTTTTTTGGTCTTTTTTTATTTTCTTCAGCCATACGTTTATCCGCAATGCTTGGATCAATCAGTTCCAGATACTTTTGAGCGTTTTTTTCTCCGGGTTTTATCTGTTTGACATATCTGAATATAAGAGCCGCGTTGCGGTATCTTTTCATCTCATAATAACAGATTCCCAGCCCCAGCCACGCCTGCCATAATTTCCGTTCTTTTTTCACCGCCGCATTATAATATGCCAGAGCTTTTTTAAAATCCCCGTGTTTATGATAAACAGCCCCGTATTTATAATAAGCCGCTGCCTGCGCATCTATGGACGCCCTTGCTGCTGAACCCAAAAGCAAAACCATACACATCATTATTACAGTCCTTTTCACAAGTCCCGCCTTTTTTCAAGTTTTGCCGCTGCCATATTAAATTTAACAGATTATCATATAAAAAGAAAGTTTAATTGACAGGATGTTTCCCTTATTTATCTTTAAACAATACCCGTTATCCTGTGTTTCTCCGCCCGATATGCAGGATAACTCAAAAATCATTTCTTTCTTTACAATTTAAAACTGATTTTTTTCTTATATTAAAAAATATTTTCCGCTGTCCGGATTGATGATTAAGCTAATTGCTGTTGTTTTAATATTTATTTATTTTCACTGCGCAGTCTGCATTATGCATTTTTATTGTTTTTTTTTGTTCTGTTCACAAAAGCATACTCTTCGGAAAGTTTTCTGCCCAAACGTTTAAAAACCATTATTTTTGCATTATGCACCATAACAGTAAACACAGGTATGATAAAAAGTGTCACAACAGCGGAAAACAAAAGCCCCCAGGCAAATACAATCGCGACAGGCTGCAGAAAAGCGTCATTTGCCCCAAATAACCCGTAGCCCATAGGCAAAAGGCCGGCTGCGGTTGTCAGCGTGGTTAAAATTATGGGTCTTACCCTTGTTTTTGCGGCCTTTAAAACAGACATTTCCATTGATTTCCCCGATCTTCTTTGTTTATTTATAAAATCCGTAAATATAAGCGAATTATTCACCACAACGCCTGAAAGCCCCACAAACCCCATAAAGGCTCCGAATGATACGGGCATGCCATGCAGGAACAGCGCCAGCATAACACCCATAAATCCAAACGGTATCGCGAGCATTATTATAAACGGCTGTGTTAAAGAATTAAAAAGCGCGGCAAGTATTATAAATATCAGAAACATTGCCGCAAGAAAAGCAAATCCAAGATCCCTGAACCTCTGCTGCATTTCCCTGTATTCGCCTTTGGACAAAACTTCAACACCGGAATATTTTTTCAGAATACTTTCTATTTCTTTTAAGATCTTTCCGTTTGCTTCACTTACTGTTGTTGTATTTTTATCTATCTCTCCGATTATGGATACGCTTTTCCTGCCGCCGGTATGCTTTAAAACCGTATAAGAATAACCTGTTTCGGTTTTCGCCAGAATATTCAAAGGTATTCTTGATCCCATTCTGTTCGGAGCCGTATATGACAACAGATCATCAATGTTTTTTATATCATCTTTTTTTGCCCTTACTATAATATCAATGTCTTCCCCCTCTCTTTTTATGGAATCAACCTTTGCGCCCGCTACCGCGGCCCTCAATATCATCGCAATATCCGAAAGCGGCGCTCCCGCGGCATTTGCTTTTTTTTCATCAAGTATTATTCTTATTTCTTTTTTGCCCTGTTCAATATCAGGATAAATATTCACTATTCCTTCTATGCCGGAAACCGCGTTTGTTATCTCATCGGCTGCCTTCTTAAGATTTTCATAAGAGCCGCCGGTTATGACAAATTCAATATCATTTCTTCCCGGCCCGCCTTCACGCGATACTCCCGCTGTTTTTATTTCTATTACACCTTCGGGCCTGCCAATGGTTTCTCTGACCGTATTTATAAGAACTTCCGAATCCTTGGTTTTTCTTTCGGTTTTTATCTTTAAAAATATATCCATATACGCAAGGTTTGAGGATATTTCATCATTGCCCTGCGTTCCCGGATGAATGCCCACATACGAGTATATGGAATCCAGATCCCGCGGGTCCAGAACTTCAAGTATCTTTTTTTCAATACTATCCGTTATTTTCCGGGTATCAGAAAGTGAATTTGTGGTTTCAGTCTTTATTTTTATACTTATCTGATCGGTCTCTGTATTAAAAAATTCAATCCCTCTCATGAGCCCGAGCATAACCGAGCCGGCAAATAAAATAATAACAACTGACAAAAACAGCCGCCGTCTGTCCATAACTTTTCTTAAAAGTTTTCCGTAAATACGCCTTATCTTCATTGTAAGGCTGTCCTGAAAAACAGTTAATTTCGTTTTTGGGCCGCACTTTGCAAAATCCGATAAATGCGAAGGAAGCACCAGGTAACACTGGGCATAAGAAGCGATTATCGTAATTATTATTGCAGTGGGTATGGGCGCAAGAAAACCTCCGAGAACCCCGCCGACCATGAGAAGCGGAAAAAACGCAGCAACAGTGGTTGCCACGGAAGCGGTTACAGGAACTATCATCTCCGCGGAGCCTTCAACCGCGGCCTGTTTTGGAAGTTTGCCCTCTTCGAGATGCCTGTAAACATTCTCACCTACCACTATGGCGTTATCAACTATCATGCCGAGCACCATCACATAACCAAAAAGCGAAAGCATATCATAGCTTATTCCCAGCATTTTTATAACAAGCAGCGAAAGCCCAAATGCCACAGGCAGCCCCAAAGCGGTCAGAAAAGCCACAGACGGACGCAGCATCAAAAGCAGAACCGCAAGAACCAAAAGCGCGCCCGCGCCTCCGTTCTGAAATACCACATCCAGCCGGTCTTTTATAAAAAGCGATGTATCATTTGAAAAATTTATTTTTACCGTATCCGGCAGATTTTTTTCAACTGCCTGTGCCTTTTTCCGTATTTCTTTTATTATTGATATTGAATCAGCGCCGCTTGTTTTCAGGACCGTAAGAAGAATTGCCTTTTCACCGTCTGCTCTCGCATAATAATTTTCCTCAGCAAAACCCTCTCTGACACGGGCTATATCTCCCACAGTGATAAATCGGCCCGCTTCATTTGAGCGGACAATGACATTGCTTACATCCTTTTCTGTTTTAAGTTCAGCCAAAACACGCACTGACTGTTCGTATTCCCCAAATTCCTTGCTGCCTGCGGGCATTGAAAAACTGCGGTTTCGAAGAGCATTTACAAGGCTGTATATGGTGGCCCCGAATTCCGCCTGTTTTTTTCTGTCCATCTCAACCCATATAACCCTGTCTAAAAATCCAAACCTGCTGACAGACGATACGCCGTAAATTTCCGATATTTTTCTTTCCAGGATTTCCGCCGCATCCCTTGTCTCCCCGTAATTTTTTCCTCCGGAAACTGATACCTGTATAACAGGAAATTCATCCGTGGTAAATTCCTTTATCCGCGGCTTATCCGCTTCCTGCGGAAATTTTTCCACTCTTGCTATGGCATTTTCAATATCATTAATAATAGTATTGATATTATCCGCTTTTTCGTCAAAGGATACATTAATAATGGAAATACCTTCAGAAGAAGATGAAACTGTTTCTTTTACTCCTTTTATGGAATCAACAGCATCCTCTATGGGTATGGTTATGAGTTTTTCAACTTCTTTCGGCCCTGCCCCGGGATAAACAGCGGTTATTACGGCAAATCCGAGTTTTATTTCAGGCAGCGCTTCTTTCGGAGATACAATAAATGTAAAAATGCCGGCAACTGTCACAAAAATTGCCAGCAGATTTACGAGAAGACTCTTGTTTGTAAAAAACTCTATAAATTTTTTCATTAATCCCCTTTTTGAATTCCTTCTGCCCTGCTGCCTGTTTTTTTATATTTTATTTTATTTTCATCCTTAAACATATAAAAATCACTTTCTGCATCCCTGCCCGCGATTTTTTTCATCTTTGTCCTTATATTATTCATAATAACATAAAGACTGGGTATTATAAAAAGCGTTACAAACGAAGCAAATAACAGCCCCCATGAAAAAACAAGAGCCATAGGCATGAGCATGGGATCATTTCCGCCGAACCATCCATAGGCAAGCGGAAAAAGGCCTATCGCGGTTGTTATTGTGGTAAGAATAATCGGCCTTAAACGCGATCTGGCCCCTTCCAAAACAGCTTCTTCTTTATCCTCCAGCTCTTTGATGCCCTGATTCATGAAATTCACCATTATAAGCGAATTATTCACAACAACTCCCGATAATCCCACAAAACCCATAAATGCCATAAACGAACCTGTTTCCCAGTGCAAAAAGAGAGTAAGCATAACGCCTATAAACCCGAAAGGTATTGCCGCCATTATAACCAGCGGCTGCATAAGCGAACCGAACAGTGTGGCAAGAATTATAAAAATAAGAGCCATCGCCACCGCAAACGCGGTTCCCAGATCCACAAATGCTTCTGTCATTTCCTGAAACTCTCCGCCGGTTATTATTTCAACTTCAGGAAATTTTTCGCGCATATCTTCAACTATTTTCAGAATCTCCCTGTTTACTTCAGCTACATTTGTTTTTTCTTTATCTATGCTCCCTTCTATTCCTATTGCTTTTTTACCGTCGCGGTGTTTAAGCATTGAATAACCCTGTCCTTTTTCAGCAGTTACAATTGTCCTTAATGGTATTCTCTGTCCCATCATATTAGGGATTTTAAGATCCAGAATATCGTCTACTGT
Organism: uncultured Spirochaetia bacterium; assembly: GCA_964439215.1. Classification (GTDB taxonomy): domain Bacteria; phylum Oederibacteriota; class PGYV01; order PGYV01; family CAYTNY01; genus CAYTNY01. The sequence continues at coordinate 5,822 of CAYTNY010000036.1, read as the reverse complement.
ATTTATATCTTCCTCTTTTATCCGTACCATTATATCCACATTTTCCGAATTTCTTTTGATTGATTTTATATTCAGTCCGGCTATTGACGCCCTCATTATCATACTTACCTGCGAGAGATTAATTCCTGCCATTGATGCCTTTGCTTCGTCAACAATAAAGCGTATTTCTTTTTTTCCCTCTTCAAGGTCGGTTTTAAGTTCGGTAATCGGATTCATCATTGTCTTGTTTCTCCAGGGACCGACTTTCATTTCAAATTCTTTCATGCGTTTTATAGTATGATCCGCCACATTTTTTATTTCCTCATAAGAGTCTCCGGTTATTATATAATTTATATCCATTCCGCTTCCGGGCCCTCCTTTTACTATATCAATTGTCATTTCCGTAACATTTTCCGGATCCCCTACAAGCTCCCTTACTCTATTCGTAATAACATTTGCGTCTCTTGTTTTTCTGTCATCTTCAAGCTGAAGTATGATCCTTATCTGGGCAAGATTCGGCGCAAATATGGGCGGACCCGCCTGGCTTTCCTGGTATCCCACATAAGAAGCAACCGTATCAAGATCACTGCGGTCCATTGTCAGAAGTTTTTTCTCTATTTTTTCCACTACTCTTGTTGTATCATCAAGTCCAAATGTGCTTGTGGTCTTCATTTTTATGGAAATCTCATTTATCTGGGTATCCGAAAACACAACACCTCTTCCCGCAAAACCAAGATATATTGATGCAAAAAATAAAATCACCATTGAAACGGAAAATATAATCCGGTGTTTCAGAACAGCTCTGAGCATTTTTGTGTATTTTGATTTCATTATTTCAAACCAGTGTTCCCTCGCCTCTCCCCGGTCCGAAAGGTTCTTTTTCGGCTTCACAAAATGAGCAAGATGATTCGGCAGTATGAAAAAACTCTGCACAAAAGAAGCCGCAAGGGCTATCATCACGATTTTGGGAATAACCCCCATAAAATCACCCATCATGCCGCCTACCATTAAAAGAGGAAGGAACGCCGCAATAGTGGTTGAAACAGACGCAATAATAGGCATTGCCATTTCCTTTGCGCCGTCAACCGCGGCTTTAAAAGAAGTTTTCCCTCTTTCCATATGCTGAAAAACATTTTCACCTATTACGATGGCATTATCTACAAGCAGCCCAACGACCATTATAAAACCAAAAAGCGATATCATATTTATTGTTATGCCCGCACTGTCAGTTACAAGAAAGGCTGCTCCCATTGCTATGGGAAGCCCTAACGCGGTCATAGCCGCAACCGAAGGCCGAAGCATCAAAAACAAAAGCACCACTATCAGACCCGCCCCAAATGCTCCGTTTGAATAAAGGACAAAAAGCCGGTCCTTTAATCTTTCTGCAAAATCATCCGTAAACGTAACTTTCACGTCTTTTGAAACCGAATTTTCAAGCTCCCGCGCTGTTTTCTTTACTTCATTTGACACAGTAATCGCATCAAATCCGGAAAGTTTTTTAAAAATTATTATTATACTCTCTTTTCCTTCTATTCTGAACATTGAGGCATCATCCTGAAAACCTTCCTCAACCTCTGCGACATTTTTTATTCTTATCTTTTTTCCCGCGTCATTTGACCTTACTATTATATTCCCTACTTCTCCTGCTGTTTTCTGTTCCGATAAAAATCTTACGGAATACTCAGTATCGCCTATTTTTTTGTTTCCCGCGGGCATTGCTATATTGCGGTCCCCGAGAACATTCATCAGGCTGAATAATGTCATGCCGTATCTGTCAAGCTCCTCTTTTCCGGCATCCACCCATATTGCTCTGTCAACATACCCCCATTTATCAGGAGAACCCATACCTTTTATTTTAGATGTTCTTTCCAGTATGCGTTTTGTTGTTTCGCGTCTTTCTTCATAAGTTCCGCCCGTTACCCCCATCATCAGTATGCCGAACTCATCCGGGGATATTTCAAAAACATCCAATTCGCTCATTTCGTCCGGGAGATCGCTTATTTTATCAACAGCTGACTGTACATCATCCTTAAGTTTTAACACATCCACGCCCGAGTCCGCCTGCACCACAATCATTCCAAGGCTTTCGCTTGACCAGGAAGTTATTTCTTTTATTCCCGAGAGATTTATTATTGAATCTTCAATAGGATCCGTAACAAGCTGCTCCACATCGTCGGGGGCTGCCTGCGGATATATGGCGGTAATGACAACAACACCCATATCTATATTGGGAAATATTTCTTTCGGTGACTTGAAAAATGTAAAGAAACCCGTAATTACCACAAAAACAGCAATAAGATTTACCAGTATTGTTTTTTTAGCGAAAAACTTTATCAGATCCATTTTTTACTCCTTCATTTTAATATATTTATCGTAATAACCGTTATACACACCCGTTATTTTATTCCAGTTGTTAACAGCTTCTATATATTCCATATACGCGGTAATTTCCGACATTTTGGCGGTAGACGCGTCTGTCTGGGCCATCAGCAGTTCTCTTGTGGAAGAGCTTCCCTGAGAAAAATCCTTTTCCTCTATTTTCAGTCTTTTGGACTGAAGAGCCGCTGCTTTTTTCTTTTTTTCATAATTGTTTTTTGCCGCCGCCGCCTTTCTGTAAGCGTCCCTTATATTAATTTTTGTCATGTTCCTGACAAATTTATAGTCTTCAGCTGCTTTTTCAAATTTTGCTTCAGCTTCTTTTTTCGCGCCTGTATTTGCCCTGTTCGGAAACGAATACTTCAGATTTATTCCTATTGTAAAATTATTGTATTCATTCGAGGCCATATCCTCAAGCGCCCCGCCAAGATCCGTTCCAATTGATGTCAGGCCGTAACTTCCTATTATATTAAGTTCGGGAAGCATATCCGCAAAAGCCATTTCATCCGTCATTTCATTTATTTCCCGGCGGTAATTAAGTATCGCAAGCTCCGGCTGGGAATCCGCAAGTGTATCTTCCAGCTCTTCGGTCATTTCTTCAGGAACATGGGCCTTTTTAATTTCCTTGTCTATTATTATATTTATTTCGTTCCATTTTTCTTTGGCAAATCCCGCAAGGTTTAAAAACATCTCACGCGCAAATTTTGCCTGATTTTCCGCTTCTTTTATTTTTGCTTCAGATGTAAGCAGCGTTGCTTCTGTCTGATAAACATCCTTTGTTTCTCTAAGACCCATTTTTTTCAGCCTGAGAGTTTCATTATAAAATTTCCTTGAATCGCTAAGCATTTTTTTCTGGACCTTTACCATTTCTTCTGCCATATATACGGAAAAATAAGCATCCCTCAGGGATACAACCTGAGCAAGTACAGTTTGTTTAAGACTCTGTTCCGCTATTTTAATCGTATATTCTCCTATCTGTATGGCTTTTATATCCGGTCTTCCCCAGAACCCCTTCAAAAGCGGCTGCATTAAAGATAAAGAAAGCGAAGGTTCATATGTGGTATCCGGCCCTAAAAACGAAGAAAACATAGGATCAAGCCCGGAATATATCATATTCTGCCTGGTTGATTCAAGATCCAGACTCAGAAAACCGCCCGTAAATATCTTATTTGAAAGAGAGGCGTTATACGCCAGAATATTCATTTCCGCGGGCGTCAGCAGGTTTGCCGGATTATTTTTCATCTCTGTATATGTGACTCCGCCGTCAAACATAAGGTCAAACATACTGTATGTTTTTTCCACGGTTCCCTTTGATATTTTAAGATCAGCGTAAGCTTTTTTTATCTCTGCGTTTTTTTCAAACGCGTTCTTCAGAGCATCGCTGAAATTTATATCCTCTGCCGCGCCTGTTGACGCAGATAAAATCATAAAAACCATAATTGCCGCAAGTCTTTTCATTCTGTTCCTCCTTTTGAATGGATCACTTCAAGATTTTCCCTTAATCCCTTCAAGAGTTTTATTAGTTCTCTTTTCTGGGAATCCGTAATATTATATTCTGTCCTGTTTTTTTTCAGCTTTTTCATCATTTTCTCCATTAAATCTTTTCCCGCGCCGGTTATTTCAAGACAAAAGGCTCTTTTGTCCCGGACATCGGTTTTCTTTTTTATAAGTTTTTTTTTCAAAAGCCTCTGCAAAACCCTGGAAATTGTAGGAGCATCCTGCAAAGTAATGTCCCCTATTGCTTTTTGGGACAGCCCGCCCTTGTTTATAAGTATCATAAGAACCTGCCACTGCTCAGGCGTAACATTGAATTCCGCAAGCTGCCTGACGCCCTCGCGCCTCATAAGCATACCAGTGCGGTACAGGTTCCATCCTACTTCCGCGTCAAGATCCCTGTGCCTGTGCACCTGTTCTTTTTTATTTTCCAAAACAAATCTCCTTTTTGTTGTCTATGCAATAATTGTATAGACAAGTATATTCTTTCAAAAGGGATAAGTCAAGAAAAAATAACTCCGCTGTTTTTTCAAAATTCACAACTGCAAAAAAATCATACGCTTTGCATAAAATGAATCGCAGCCGCAAGCCTCTTATACGCAGCGAAATTTAATTCGATCCGGATTTTAGGGAAACTTTGAATATTATATGATTGTTTAACCTGCCAGAATTATATATAATACTGTTTATCAAATAAACCGGAAAGATGGTGCTATGAAAAATAAAAAAATCGCAATAATAATACAACACCTTTCAAAGGGCGGAGCAGAAACTTCTGCCGCAAGACTGTCAAAAGAACTGAAAAAATCGGGATTTGAACCTGTTATAATACTCTTCAAAAATATAATCGATTATAATTACGCAGGCAGAATTATCACTCTCGAAAAAAACAGCGGTAATTTTTTTCTGAAAAAATTTTCTTTTTTTTTCCGGCTTTATAAACTGCGATTGATAAAAAAAAGAGAGCGTTTTTCTGTTTCAATCAGCTTTCTGGAAAATGCAAATCTTATAAATATACTGTCCCGCCGGAACGAAAAAGTCATAATTTCAACCCGCAATGACATCAAATGGCTTTTAAATGAAATTTCTTTGCTTAAAAAAATCATACTGAAAACACTTTATAAACGAGCAGATAAATATGTCCTGCTTACAAAAGAAATGAAAAAAGATGCCATAAAATTCTTTGGAATTAACCCCCAAAAAACAGCTGTTTTATATAACCCTATTGATACAATTTTATTGCGGCAATTGTCAAAAGAAAGCGCAGGACCCTATGAAAAAATTTTCCAAAACCCGGTTCTTATAAACTCCGGCAGACTTTCATATCAGAAAGGACAATGGCATTTAATAAGAATTTTCAGAGAACTAAAAAAGGAAATACCTTCATTAAAACTTATTATTGCAGGTTATGGCGACGGTCATCTGAAAGATTACCTTGTAAATCTGTCTATAAACTGCGCTCTTAAAACTTATACCGCATGGGGCGGCAGTACACTTAACAGCAGCTATGATGTTTATTTTACGGGGTTTATAAAAAACCCTTATAGTCTTATTGCCCGTTCAAAACTTTTTTTATTTCCCTCAATAAGCGAAGGACTCGGAAACGCTTTGATAGAAGCCATGGCCTGCGGCGTTCCTGTAATTGCCTCCGATTGTCCAACCGGCCCCTCCGACATACTTACACCGAAAAAAATACCGGGAATACGCATCCAAAAACCGCTTTATCTTAAATACGGCGCTCTTATTCCTCCCTTTAACGGATCTGTAAAAGGAAGCAGTTCTTCGGTTACTCTTGAAGAATCAATGTGGATAAATGCCATAAAAAACATTTTAAACAATAATAAAAACCGAAACCTTGCGGCAAAAAACTGTATGTTAAGAGCTTCTGATTTCAATCCTGAAAAAATAATGCCCGCATGGTTAAAAATAATCTCCGAGTAGTCTTCCCGCAAAAACATACTCTGTTTTTAAAA
>CAYTNY010000035.1:0-20823 GCA_964439215.1 uncultured Spirochaetia bacterium | reverse complement strand
TTTAGCAATCCTTCTCTTGAATTATCAGCTGAAATAATATATTATATAAATATAATTTTAACGGAGGTGTGTTATGCCTGAAATAAAGTGGGACATAAAAAAAACACTCGGCCCCATAGGCGATTCATCCGGCGGCTGGAAAAAAGAAGTAAATATAGTTTCCTGGAACGACAGGGCCGCAAAAATTGATATCAGGCCGTGGGATCCGGAACATAAAAAAATGGGAAAGGGAATCACCCTGAACAAAGAAGAGGCACTGGCCCTGAAAGCAATTCTGAATGAAACTGATTTTAACGAACTCGAAATTTCCTGAAAATGCCCGTAAAAATAATTGAAAACGGCGATCTGCTTGATGACGGAGTAGATGCTCTGGTAAATGCCGTAAACTGCACAGGCGCTTCAAAAGCCGGCATTGCCCGGCAGTTTGCGAAAAAATTCCCGGTAAATCAGCAAAAATATGAAGAAGAATGCAGAAAAGGACGCATGAAACCCGGCAGAATGTTTGTAACAACCGAAGGTGATATGTTTCATGTATGGCATATTATTAATTTCCCCACCCGGGTCCGCTATAAAGACTATTCTGTTTTGCAGGATATAGAAAAAGGGCTGGACGCGCTTATAAAAACAATTGAACTTTACAAGATCAGGTCCATTTCCATTCCCGCTCTTGGATGCGGATACGGAAAATTAAACTGGAGCGATGTTAAACCGCTGATACTTTCAAAACTGGAAAGTCTTCCCGCAGATATAAGACTTTATTCCCCGCGCGGAAAATAAACCGTTTTTCAAAAATCATTCTTCCCATACAGCATCTTCATGTTCCTGTATTTCCTTTTCCGGTTCGTTATCTGATGCCGGCGCTTTTATTTTATAACCGGTTTCTTTGCTCTGCCGGTTATGGGAAATATATCCGGTTATGCTTATACCCGTAAAAAAATTCCCTGTCCCGGCTTGGTTCATATCCGCTTTCGGGACCGCGGAAAATTCAGCCTTTAAATATGTATCAATGCCCGGTATTTTTCCTATCTCTGACATGACTGACAGCGATGTCATATACCGGCTTGAATTAAAAACCTCTCCCCCGCCAAAATCTTCTCTGTCGCCAAACCAGCCGAAGCCCAAGCTGATAAACTGGCGGTGTTTAAAAAAATGCGCGGCTTTCCATCCAAGTTCAATACCGAAAAAAACCGATAAATAACCGATACTTTCCGCCTTGCCCTCAATGCTCCATTCATCCGGATATATTCCGCTGCTGTATATTATCCCGTGTTTTTCGGTTATAGCCGGCTTTCCTGCGCCGGTATTTATCCTTAAAGCCGTTCCGGCAAGAAAACCGTCTTTAACCGCATAAAACCCGTATCCGCCGCCGTATAAAACACCATATACATTATCTGCCGCGGGAATCCTTATATCAGGCCCCGCAAGCGAAAATATTTCAATATATTCATCCGCATAACCGGTTCCCGGCATAATTCCGGACATAATAATAAATAAAATAAAAAATAACGCCTTTTTCATTTTTCACCCTATATTTTTCAGAAATTTTTCCGCCAGCCGGCAGTGTTTTTCATCATTGTCATCAAATTTATTAACATCTATCAGTGCTTTTAAAACAGTATTATTCAGCCTTACTCTTTTATACAAAAGCCTCTCTTTAACCGCATCTGACCTTATTATATGATTGAGCCGGCCCCATGTTTCAATAAAAGGCATATTATGCCGGTTATGACCGAATATGGAGTTCATCTCCCGTCTTATTTCCTCCATCCTGTTTTCACCGGGATCTGTTTCATTATCCAGAAATTCTTCCATTTGTTTTATAAGAACCTGTGTTTTTTCCGCGGATTTGCCTTTAATTTCTTCAGAAAAAGGCGGTATTGCTTTAAATATATAAAACGCAAAGACATCATGAACATCTTCAAAATATTTTATGCTTAAAACCGGCTTAACTTCAAAAGAAGATTCCGGAATATAACTGCCAACAACATAAAATATCTTTTTTGAAGCTTTTATATCCGGTCCGGCTCCGCAGCATACAGCGTTTCCTTCAGAATTCGTCCATTTCCTTTTCATTTTTTCTTTTTTTGATTCCATAAACTAATTGTATCACCGGCAATTTTATTTTGCAATATGAACCGCTATTTTAAACACCAATTATATTGACAATTCCCTTCCTTTATTGTTAAAATGGTTAAAATATTCATTGGAGGAAAGTTGTGAAAAACAATAAATTTTTGAAGGTTTTTCTTCTTTTATTGATATCCATACTTATGATTTCAACGGGCTGCGCAAATAAGAAAAAGCCCACCCGTAAAGAACTCAGGGAAAGCGGTATTATAAACAGTTTTGAGAAACTGCCGTCAGAAACAGAAATAGGAGACTTTGCCCTTGAAACCAACGGATACGTGGAGCTTTCACAGAGCAGAAAGAACCGGTCCAACGGCAGATACTCAGCCAAAGCGGTTTTTTCAACACCTGCGGCTTTTGTACCCGAAAGCGAACTGAAAAACATAAAAACCTGGGAATCGCCCATTACCCAGAATATAAACACTCTTACCGAACTTGAAAAGACAGACTGGTCGCCTTACAGAGTCTTTCTGGCGGATGTTTTTTCCGAAGAGGAAAAAACCCGCGATTTTTATGTGAACTTTGTTGATTCGCAGGGAAAAGAATATACAACCGCGCATACCATAGAACAGGGAAGAAACCGAATAGAGGTGCCGCTTGAAGAAGTCAGCAAAAACAGAGTTGACCTCTCAAATATAGTTTCATTAAGCCTTTATCTTGACACAAAGGATGAACCTGAAGACGTAATTCTTTACATAGACTATATCAGGATCCTTCCTTAAAACCGCCGGTATGATAAATCAGGCAGGTATTTTATTTTCCCTTTTAAGAGTGAAACAGTGGATCAAAAATCTGCTCCTTTTCGGGGCAATAGTTTTTACGGGAAACCTTTTTGAACCGGCTCTGTTCTTAAAAGTAACGATGGGGTTTTTTATTTTTTCTTTTGCTTCAAGCTCCCTTTATATTATGAACGATATCCGTGATATGAACGAAGACCTCCATCATCCCGCAAAAAGACACAGGCCCATTGCCGCGGGGCTTGTTAATACAAAAACAGCCTTCGCAATGAGCATAATACTTCTTCTTTTAAGTCTGTCAGGAGCTTATTTTTTAAATCTTAATTTCTTTTATATTCTGCTTATATATATAATAATGACGACCCTCTACACGCTAAAGCTGAAGCATATGGTAATACTTGATGTTTTTGTTGTTGCCGCAGGCTTTGTTCTAAGGCCCATTGCGGGAGCATATATAATAAATGCTTCCATTTCACCCTGGCTCTTGATCTGTGCTTCACTGCTTGCTCTTTTCGTTGTCCTTTCAAAAAGAAAATATGAACTTGAAACACTTGAGGAATCCCACAAACACAGAAAAATACTCAGTGAATACTCTGTTCCGCTTTTAAATGAAATGACTTCTATCGTAACGGCTTCCACGGTTATTGCGTATTCGCTTTATACATTTACCTCCGAAACCGCTTCAGAACATCATTTTCTTATGTTTACAATACCCTTTGTGCTTTACGGAATATTCCGGTATCTTTATCTTATGCATAAAAAAAATCTTGGCGGCGCTCCCGAACTTATCTTTTTAAAAGATAAAGCAATGATAATTGACATATTTCTCTGGGTTTTATCCGTCATAATAATAATGTACTTTCTGTAATGATACTCACGGTAAACCTCAACCCTTCTACGGATATCGTAGCGCCTGTAAGCAGCATAGAAAAAGGCGCTGTTCTCAGGTCAAAAAAAATACTGTCATATCCCGGCGGCAAAGCTTCAAATACAGCGAGAGTGCTTTCCCTACTCGGCATACGCCCCGTTCTTGCCGGTTTTTGCGGCGATTCGGACCTCCCCGGAACGATCCATTTTTTTCTTAACCACAAAATAAATCCCGACCTGATACCCGTAAAAGGAGAAAACAGAATATGTATAATATTAAATGAATTCTCCCCTGTTTCAGAAACAGTAATAAACAGCGGCTCTGTTTTCAGAGCTGCTCCGGCTCAAAAAACAGAACTTATTAAAAAAATCAAACAGCACTCAAAAATTTCCCCTTACACGCTTATTTCAGGAAGCCTTCCCGATTGTCTGCCCGTAACATTTTACAAAACTCTTATTAATACAATAAAAAGGGACACGCATGTTTTTCTTGACGCCTCGGGAAAGGCTCTTTTCCACGGCATAAAAGCCATGCCCGATACGGTGAAAGTAAACATAGACGAATTGTCTTCGGCGTTTAACACAACACTTGATTCCGAACATAAAATAAAAACCACTGTTTCGGACTTATGCCGCAGATATAAGATAAAAACATTCATACTTACACTTGGAGAAAAAGGTTTTATACATTATTCAAAAGAGAGATTTGTTTTTTTTCCTCCGCCCGGGCTTAAAAATATTATTTCCTCCGTGGGCTCAGGAGACGCTTTTTCAGGAGGTTATTTATATGCGGCTTCAATGGGGTTTAAGGGGCTTACACCGGCAAAATACGGCGCTGCATGCGCATACGCAAACCTTTTTAATCTGGGAGCATGTTTTATAACCAAAAGCGGGATCCTTAAATACCTGCCGCTTGTTTCCTTCCGCGATTACTGAACCGGATTATCTTTCCTTAACTTTAAGCTTTAAAAGTTTATTTCCGCTTCTGTTAACGGTATAAGGCTTGGAATTTTTTTCCAGCCTTGTCTCCTCAACAGATATATAATAGGCCCCTATCGGTATATTCTTAAACACGAACCGTCCCGTAGAATCCGCTTTTGTTTCAAAAATTCCGGACCCGTGTGAACTTCTTGCCACAACTTTTACATTCGGAAGTTTGCGGTTAAATCCTATATATACATCACCGTGAAATGTTCCTTTTGCAATAATCTTTGTTGGCTTCGGTTTAGGTGTAGGCCTGGGTTTAGGAGTGGGTTTCAGTGTAGGTTTGGGTGTAGGTTTGGGTTTAGGCGTTGGTTTTAATGTTGCTGTATTCGTCGGCTGCGGAGTATGTGTGCTTGTAAATGACGGTGTATTTGTGGGGATCGGAGTATTTGTGTCCGTAGGCGTAAAAGTAGGCGTAGGTTTTATTCCCTGCATTGTACAGTAATACGGCTGTCCTTCTATCTCAACTTCCTGTATTATTTCATTTTTATCAGGGTCTATAACCGCGACTTTCCCGGCAAGCATTTCACTGTCATAACCAAGTATATATATTCTGTTGCGTCCTCTCACTTTGCTGTGCGATGCATCATATATCGGATAACCAAAACCCGCTGAAACTTCTTTATTATAATCCCGTATGTTCTTTATCTTAAATATATCCATTCCCGCCTCAACCGCCACATATAAAAATCCATTGTACCAGGCAAGTCCGCGCGGACCTTTTGAAGCTGTCATTTCCTGTACAGACTTATTCTTTTTCAGGTCAATAACCGTAACACTGTTCATTCCCTCATTTGTAACAAAAAGATATTCATCTTTTAAAAGCATTGCCCAGGGATCAATACCCGCTTTTATGGCCCCCAAAAGTTTATTTTTCTTTGTATCTATTATTCCTATGCCTGTCATGCCGGCAAGCGCCACATATATCCTGGACCCGTTATGCGACGCTATAATTGAACGCGGTTTATTGTTCTTAAGCGCAATAGGATCTGCTTTAATTCTCATTTTTTCTATATCCACGACACTGACATCTTTTGATCCCCTGTTTATCACATAAGCGGTTTTTCCATCCGGAAGTATTGCAAGCGATTCAGGTTCATATCCCACGTCCACAGCTTCGTTATCAATTCTGAAATTTTTTATTTCCATTCTATGCAGGCTGTTTGTTTCGGGGCTGACAAAATAAAGATAGTCCATATCAGGCGAAAGCTCCATATCCCTCACTTCAAACCCAACCTCAACTTCCCTTACAACTTTATCCATAATAGTATCATAAACAGATATTTTAGGGTCCGCTTTATGTGATATATATAAATACTGTCTTGCATACAGCGAAGATGTAACAGTAACAATAAAAACCGCAATTATCAGCCTGCGCATAATTTTATCTCCTTAATGATTTTTTCTTTTTTCTGTTGTCTGCATTCACGGCCTTTTTTTTCTTTTTCTTTGAAGTTTTTCTGCGTTTCTGAAGCTTTGCGGCGGTATTTGTGGTTCTCCGGATCCTCTGACTCATAAATTTCAGCAGAACATCAGCGACCTTAAAGCCTGTTTTCGCAAAATCATCTTTAAGCCTCCGGAAATCCTGTGTAGACAGTTTTATTAGTACTGTCTTGTCTCCGGCAAACACCGAGGCGGACCTGAGTGAATTTTCTATAAGCGCCATTTCTCCAAAAAACTCACCTTCGCTTATAACCGCAATTTTTTTTCTTCCTGCTGCGGTCTCTTTTACAATATTTACATTGCCCTCTTTTACTATATACATGGAATCGCCCGCTTCGCCTTCGCGGAATACAGCTTCTCCTTTTTTCAGTTCTATTTCCTCACAGACAGAAGCAAGAACCTCTATATCGTCGGCATCAAAATCTCTGTAAATGGGATATCCTGCCAGAAAATAAAGGTCTGCCATACAAAACCTCCCTGTTTTTTATTTATTATACCGTGTTATTTTTTCGGCATTTTTAAAAAAATATTAACTGCTGAATTTATTTGTGATCGGCATCCGCCTGTCCCGGCCGAATGCTTTCGGAGTTATTTTTATTCCGGGCGGAGCCTGCCGTCTTTTATATTCAGCTGAATCCACAAGACGAATTATTCTGCCGAGCATTTTAGCGTCATATTTATTCTTCATTTCCTTATATGTCTTATCCTTCTCAATATAATCATTTAATACTCTGTCAAGCAGAGAGTAAGGCGGAAGAGAATCCGTATCTTTCTGCCCGGGTTTCAATTCCGCACTGGGAGGTTTTTTAAGTATGGATGACGGTATCATATCAAAACCTGCTTTTTTATTTCTGTCCCTGCAGATCGAATACACAAGTGTTTTTGGTACATCTTTCAAAACAGAAAATCCTCCCACCATATCTCCGTACAATGTAGCATACCCGGTGCTCATTTCACTTTTATTTCCGGTAGTCAGAACAATACTTCCGAATTTATTCGAAAACGCCATAATAATATCCCCGCGGATCCGCGACTGTATATTTTCTTCCGTAACATCAGGCTTCATCCCCCGGAAAAAAGGCTTTAATTTGGCATTATAAAGGTCCACTATTTCCTGTATGGATATTACATGGAGTTTTGCGCCTAAATTCCCGGAAACTTTCCGGGCATCCGCATAGGATCCGGGCGATGAATATCTGGAAGGCATGTAAACCAGTGTTATATTTTCCGCACCGGCCGCATCTGCCGCAATCGCGGCTACGGCGGCCGAATCAGCGCCTCCGCTTAGCGCAATAACCGCTTTTTTGAAATTATTTTTCAGCATATAATCCCGTGTACCCAGAACCAGCGCATTATATACTTCCCTGGCCGGCGAAAGTTTCTTAAACGTATATTTCGCAACACTTTTTTTTCTGCCGTGAACTTTTATTTTTATTTCCGCGTCCGGCCCAGCGTTTTTTTTCGCCCTTTTTGACGCTTCAACATCATAATAAAGCATAGCTTCCCGGAACATGGGCCCTTGTCCGGTCAATGCGCCATTTGAGTTAATAACCATGGAATGCCCGTCAAATACAAGCTCATCCTGCCCGCCTACCTGATTTACATAATATATATATGTTTTAAGGTCCGCGGCTCTTTTTGAAAAGAGCTTTAAACGTTCTTTGGATTTGCCTCTGTGATAAGGGGAAGCACTGATGTTAATAAGAATGTCTATACTTCCTTTATATTTTTTTATTAATTCATCATCGCGCCATATGTCTTCGCATATGCTTATGCCCGCCGAAACACCGTTAATTTTAATTATTTTTATGTTTTCACCTTTTGAAAAATATCTTTTTTCATCAAACACTCCATAGTTAGGAAGCAGTATTTTATTATATACCGTTTTGATGCCGCCTCCCGCTATAAAAGCGGCGGAATTATAATTTTTATTGTTTTCAGAATTCACAAATCCCGCTATAACAGCAGGATGTTTTATTTTTTTAGCGGTTCTTTTAAGCGCGGATATATTTTTTTTTACAAAGCCCGGCTTTAAAAGAAGATCCTCGGGAGGATACCCCGTAACCGTAAGTTCCGGAAATACGACAAGATCAGCCTGCTTTTTTCCGGCCTTCTCTGCCATTTCACTTATTTTTCTGCAGTTGCCTTCTATGTCCCCCACAACGGTATTTATCTGGCAGAGACATATTCTTATATTATTTTTCATTAATTAGCCTTTTTATTTCACGCTTTAAAATTTTGCCGGTCCCTGTTCTTGGAAGTTCTTCCCAGAATTCAAATTTATGAGGGACTTTAAAATTTGCTATATACTGTCTGCAGAATTTTTTCAGCTCGCTTTCCGACACTGCCGCGCCTTCTTTAAGTTTTATTACGCCCACCGGGACTTCACCATGCAGTTCATCTTTTTTTCCGACAACAGATGCCTCTTCAACCGCGGAATGCATGTAAAGAATCTCCTCCACTTCCCTGGGATAAAGGTTCATGCCGTTAACCAGTATCAGGTCCTTTTTACGGTCAACAATATAGAGATAACCGTCTTCATCCACTTTTCCTATATCCCCCGTATAAAGCCATCCATCCTTTATCGTCTCATTGGTTTCCTCGGGTTTATTAAAATAACCTTTCATTACATTCGGCCCCTTAACCAGTATTTCGCCGGTTTCACCCGTCTGTGTTTCTTTTCCTGTTTCATCAACTATTCTCACCTTTACTTTCGGAAGCGGCAGCCCTACGGATCCCTGTTTTCTGGTTTTATCAAGGGGGTTCACCGATACAACAGGCGATGTTTCAGACAACCCATATCCTTCTAAAAGCGGTACCTTTATTTTCTCTTCAAATTTTTTAAGCACTTCGCCCGAAAGCGGAGCCGCGCCTGAGACACATATTCTTATCGGATTCAGCCACAGAATAAATTTCGGTATTTTTTTGCCGGCAAGTACGTTGTAAACCTGCGGAATTGCGACAAAAACAGATATTCTGTCTTTTGCCACCGCTTTAAGAATATTTGAAAAGGGCTGTATTGATTTGATAATAGTAAGGCTTACCTGCATATAATAAGGCAGTAGAACACAGACAGTAAAAGAAAAAGCATGAAACATCGGCAGAAATATTATGAATTTATCGCTTTTTTTAATATGTATGGCTGTTTTTGCGCCTTCCACATTTGACACCAGATTTTTATGTGTGAGAACCGCGCCTTTCGGCCTTCCCGTAGTTCCTGATGTATATATTATAACTGCTGTATCGTTTTCATCCGCCTTAATTTCATCAGGTTCTCCTTCTTTGCACATTTCATTAAACTTTATATGTTTTATCCCGCTTAATTCATTAATGCTTACCAGATATTCAAGCGACTGGACCCTGTTCTTTGAAAACCCTGACAGTACTTTATTAAAATCAGATGACGTAACAAGTATTTTTGCTTTACAGTCATCCATTATATACACTATTTCATCCAGCCTCAGAAAAGTATTAAGAGGTACAACTTCCGCCCCTGCCATAACCGCACCAAAATAAGTATATATAAATTCCGGACTATTAATTAAAAGAACAGCTACTTTATCCCCTTTTTTTATCCCCAGTTCCTGCATTCCTTTGGCTGCCGCCTTTATCCGGACAAAAGTTTCCGCAAATGTTTTTTTATCCTTGTTATATTTCAGGAATACTTTTTTTCCGTTTTCTTCAGCCGCTTTCCTGACAATCTCGTTCAGCGTCATAAAGTTCCTCCTGTTGATTTTAATTATTATAATATAAACTTTGCATCCTTTGCAAACAAATTGTTTTTAACCTCATTCTTTTTCCAGCAGTTCCCGGAATTCTTTTTTTCCTGTTATTTCATTGCATAATTCACACATAAATGAATATTTTTTGTCATAGTCCATTGTTATTCCTTTTTCTTTTAATGCGTCCCTGAGTCCTGCGGGCCCGTATCCGGCAAGTATATTAAAGATCCTGCTGCGCCTTATACCCGCAACCGTTTGTTCAATTGTTTCTTTTTTCAGGTCGCCCGCAACATAACAATCAAGAAAACCGTTGCCGTTGCCCGAACACACTCTGACCTTAAAATCCGGTTCTATCCACAAATACGCAAGGCCCTCAGAACCAAGACACGGCTTTGTTCTGTCAATTTTTTTCAGCAAAACCTCTTCATCTTTCAGAGGTTTTCTTGACGGACGGGTCGGCATCCACATACCGTATTTTATTCTCTGCCCGTCCGCATAAATACTTTTTTTAGACTTATCAACCGAAAAATTCCTGAACCCTCTTTTTTTCAGGAGAGTTCCAAGTTCATCATACATAGAAAATATCCGTTTTGCATCATAATAACAGGATCCTATTGTAAGAGAAGAAACTTTAAAATAAGAGGAGTAAATGCTGATAAAATCCGCGGCTGTATGCAGCGGAACATATGCCTGGTGGTAAGGATCTATACTTACTCTGAATCCTCCGGTATATCCCGTCTGCTTAAGCTTCCTGAAGAATAAATTTGCTTCTTTGGGCCGGGATGCAATATAACAGTTGGTAGGGGGTTTATTCACTCTTACAGCCATCTGTCTTGCCGCACTTATAACAGGAGGTATAAATTCCGGATACATCGTTATTTCCCCTCCGGTTATCTGAAGAGAATTCAGGCCGTAATCTTTGGCTTCCCGAATTATCTCTATTGCTTTATTAATGTCCATTTTAAGGGAAAGATCATGTTTTTCGGCGTCATTATTGCAGTGCATGCATTTTGCATTACAGTTGTAGGAAGGAACAAGAACTATTCCTTTAGGGGTATATTTTTCACTGCTGCTAAACTTTTTCATAAGGATCAAAAAGTTTTTTATACTCTTCAAGAATGAACCTGTCGGTCATACTTGCCATATAATCGCATATAACCCGTTTGAGCGTATCCTTGCCCAGTCGTTTGCTTGCCTCAGGCGGAAGAATAGAGGTCAAAACACCGCGTTTATCTTTCACATCCCCTCTTTGAAAATAAATATTAAAAAGGTCCTTCATTATCTTATTGGCCTTATATTCCATTCTTATTACTTTATAATGCTTATAAAAATTTTTATACAGATAATTTTTAAGGTCCCTGTGGACTTCTTTCATCTTTTCATCGTAATCAACAAGAAGTTCTTTTTTTTCCCTTACCTGTTCAATAGTATTTATTTTTCCGTTTTCAATTTTTTTAACCGTATTTTTTATAAGATCTGTTATCTGTATATTTATCAAAGCGCGTGTCAGATGATATTTTTTCATATCCAGGGGCAGGGATTCAAATTTTTCCACATCCATGGTTTTTTCGATCTCTTTCCATATCTTCGTTTCTTTCAGCCCGTTTATGGAAAGTATACCCGCGGTTATGCCGTCATCCACGTCATGGGAATTATACGCTATTTCATCCGCAACATTTACAACCTGAGCCTCAAGCGTCGGAGAAAGATGGGGTTCATATTCGCTGAAATCCGGACTGTCATAACTGCTGGTATGCTTTATTATGCCTTCCCTCGTTTCCCACGAAAGGTTCAGACCCGGAAAGTCAGGATATTTTTCTTCAAGAACATCAAGAACCCGGAGACTCTGAAAATTATGTTCAAAACCTCCCTCCTCATCCATAAGCCTGTTCAAAACGTCCTCGCCGGAATGCCCGAAAGGCGTATGTCCGATATCGTGCGCAAGTGCGATTGCTTCCGTAAGCTCCTCATTTAAACCAAGGGTTTTTGCCACTGTTCTTGCTATCTGAGCCACTTCCAGTGTATGTGTAAGACGGGTCCTGTAATAGTCCCCTTCAAGATTTACGAATACCTGTGTTTTATATTCAAGCCTGCGGTAAGCGGTTGAATGTATTATCCGGTCGCGGTCCCTTTGATAAACAGAACGGTACGGATGTTCTTTTTCCTCATATCTTCTTCCTCTTGTATGTCTGCTTTTCATCGCATACGGAGCAAGAACTTTTTCTTCAATTTCCTCAAGTCTTTCTCTTGTTATGATCTTGCCCGAAGATGCCATCAGTCATCCTCCGACTGAAGAGATGTATCAGGCATTATATGCTCCATAAATATTTTCCCCATTTTTTTATTGTAATCATTTTTTGAAAATACTTTTGTCATTCTGCGCATAAGTTCGCTTGTAATACGCTCTCTTGTATCCAGGTCGGTTGCGATCTCACATGCAATAAGCCTTTCCTCAAAAATATCCCTCAGCCCTTTAAAAAAGGCTCTGCTTCTGTTTGCTTCCGTACCCGGATATGCGTTTACATTGGCCATTATCCGGGGTATTTCCAGCGATCCGTCCGTTTTAAAACGTCCGTTTTTATCTATAACTGCTTTTTTCAGAACTTCGCTGTTTTTCTTTATGGCGGTATCCGCCGCCTTCAGAAACATTTTTTCGGCTTTTTTCATATCAGTATAAGGAACAAAAAGCTGTATAAGTATTTTCTGGGTTTCTTCAAAAAGTCTGGCAAGTATCAGCCGGTCAGTATGCGAAAGAGCTATTTCACCGGATTTTTCTTTTTCGTCTTTAATATGTCTTTTCTGCTCTTCAACCCGCTGCGAATGCATTTTCATATTATCTATTTTACTCATAAGCGCGGCCTGCTTCTTTTTTCTCTCTTCTTCCATTTCTTTTTTTATTTTTTCTTTTATACTGTCTTCACTGATCGTTGATTTCCGGGATTCCGCCTCATGGATCTTTTCCAGTGTCTGAAGTATTTTTGCCTGCTTTTCACTGTTTTCTTTTTCAACCCTGCTTCTTATCTCATTTTCAAGTTTTAATCTGAGATAATTCTCATATTTTTCCCTTGTTTCCTTTTCAATTTTCTCCCTCATTTCATTCACTATCTTTTCACGTGTTTCTTCCTCTATTTTTCTCTTTAAATCCTCAATATCATCTGAGACACCCGCTCTTTTTTCTTTCTTTTCCTCTTTTTCTCCGGATTCTTTGTTTTCCTCTTTAAGTTTTTCCTTTGCCTTTAAAATTTCCGCTTCTATTTCTTTCTGTATCTTTTTTTCCGTATTTTCATCTTCATTTTCCGGTTCTTCCTTTCGCGGCCGGAATCCGGCAGGTTCAGTTTTCTGCACAGCGGCTGTTTCCATATACTTTTCTTCCCTCTGTCTTGCGGCAGAAGCTGTTTCTCTTGTGTTTTCAAATTCAGCCAGAAGTTCTTCTTCCTGCGGCGTAAGCCCGCTCTCAGGATTTATTTTTTTCTCCGGCGGCATTTCCCGCTGCATAAAAGGCGGCGGAACAGCGGTTTCCTGTTTTTTATCTTTGTTCCTCTGCTCCTCAAACTCCCGCAAAAGAGCTTCTTCCTCTTCGCTGAGTTTACCCTGTATTTCCGCATCATCAGACATTTTATTCTCCCGGTTTAAGTGATGTATCAGGCAAAACATGTTCCTTAAAGATCTTCTGCAGCTTTTTGGAAAATTCTTTTTTTGCAAAAAACTTTTCCGACTGAATGACTATATTCGACATTACTTCGTCCTTTGTCTCAATACCCGCCGCAAGTTCGGTAGCAATAATTCTTTCCTCAAATATATCCTTTAATGCGTTAAAAAATTTTACTGTTTTTTTATCTTCCGGCGCGGCAAGCGCATTCATATTTGAAAATATCCTTGCGGGCTCAATAGAACCATTTCCTTTTGTTTTATTTTTTCTGTCCACATCCGCTTTTTTCAGTATATCAGGGTTGTTTTTCATTGCTTTTTCAAGCGTTTTCAGAAACATGGTGGCAACAGGTTTTTTTTTAATTATTTTACTGAGAATATTCCTGAAAAACTGCTGGGATATTTCAAACATATTTACAATATCCATTATTTCATTATAGTTTATTCTTACGGTATTTTTCTTTTCATCTGCCCCTGCTTCAAGTTTTGCCATGGTTGATTCAACAGCGTCTTTGTATTTGGGGTTTATTGCAGGCTCGGCAGGCTTTGCATCTTCAATTTTTTTCAGGATTTCTTCACGCTTGCGGCTGCTTTCCTCTTTAAGCTCCCGGCTTATTTTTTCCCTCATTTCACTTTCAAGTTTTTCCCGTGTTTCTTCTTCTATCTTTTTTTTAAGCGTTTCAATGTCTGCCGTTTCCCCGCGGGCCTTCTCCGGCTCTTTGCCGGATTCAAAAACCTCCGCAGCATCAAGTTTTTCCCGCGCAATTTCCGATAAAAAAGATTTTTCCTCGTCAGTAAACCGATTTTGAAGTTCTTCCACTCCTTCGGTAAGCGATTCTTCGGATTCCCGGCTTATTATTTTTTTCGCGTCAGCAGCCTCAACTTTTTCAACTTTTTCTCCGAAATATTCCGACACCATATCTTTTATATCGTCCATTGAAAATTTCAGATCGTCATCAACCATACATTCCCCTTGTTTTTATTATAATAAAACTAATTTAGCACAGAAAACACGCACTGTCAATCTGATGTGTTTTTTTGTAATTATAATTCCCTTAAGTCCAAAGCAAAACTTCAGTTAAAATTTTTATGATGAATAAAAATCGCAGAAGCAGTAGCGCTCAAATACTCCCGCATTATAATCATTCCGTTAATTCTATCAGAAACAGAAGTTTCCCAAAACCGTAATAACCTTAACATAAACATACCGCAAGAATAACATATAATATATAAACGAATTATACTAACGTACAAGCATTTTATTTCCAAAAGCGCCCGTCAGGAAGTATTTAACAAGTTGGACCGGATCTGAACATTAAATACGCAATATGTATTTTGAATTTTAAACCGCTTTATTCCTGAATGCCAAGGCCTTACATTCTTCCTGTTGTTAGTTTATATGCATCCCGGGGAGCCTGCCAGTGCGGGTTCCGTTCAATTGCTTTCAGCAGATATTTCTGGGCCCTTATATCCGCACCATAGGAAATGCACGCCAGTGCAAGACGGTAATAAAGATCAGATGACTTCTGCATTCCATAAATATTTTTTTCAATATCCGCAGTAACATCTGTTATTCTGCCCAGAAAATCAGCCGCCTCTATTCTATACACCATAACAAAAGTATTTTTTAATTTTTCTTTTTCACTTATTCTTAAACCGCGCACAAGACAATCCTTTGCTTCTTCATAAACACCCTCGTAATCCCCGTTTAAACTTTTTTCGGCGAGAATTTCAAGTTCTTTTTTCATCTGTATGAAAAATCCGGCTGTTTGCGCGTCATTAATAAAATCAACGGTATAAACAGCGTGCGGCAGCAGGGATTGTTTTGCATTATAATTTACATTCCGTACGGAAGCATCCGGGAAAATATTTTTTATGGTATCTCTCATATACACCGGCGCTATAAAAGCCGCTCTTTGCGGTGATCTTCTGTTCATATAAGCTGCTTTGGACCTTATATATGCGTAATAATAATTTCCGGGTGCTGTTTCATGTATAAATATCAGCGGGATTTCTTTATATTTTTTATTTATATATTCCGCAATCTGTTTCTCGGTTTTTCCGGGCATTGTATAGGAAACCGAAGAAAGCGCAAGAAAACCAAAAACATAAAAAGAAAGAATCACATGACACAAAAAAGCGATAAAAGCATATTTCCATTTTTTTGCGGCATCAATCCCAAAAGCCGCGGCAAAAATATAAAACGGCGCCGCAAAAGCAAATGATTCTGCGGAGGTTTTGTTTCCCGCAAACAGAAAAGATAATACAGCGGTCAAAAATCCCGCAAGTATAATTCTTTTATTTTTATTCCGGATGCCGGCCGCCAGAACCGCAATTCCCGCCGCCAGAAATATAAGTTCCGTAAAATGAAAAAGGTTCATGGCATCTCCGGTTGCGGGAAATACTGTTCTCGGAAAAATAATTGTTTCTAAATATTCTCTGCCTGCTGACAATAAAACAGTTAAGAACCCCTCATCCCGGCCCGGCCCGGAAAATACCGGCAATATTTTATACAGAGAAAACAGGCCCGCGGCCGCGGCTGCAGCCATGAACATCCAAAAATATTTTTTTGTAAAAGTTTTTCTGTATTCAAAAGCCGCATACATAAAAAACAGCGATACAGGGATACCATACACGTGCTCATGGGCCGAAACAACGCCTGTAATAACAAAAAACGCTCCCGCAAGAAACAGGGGTTTTTTTCTGTTTAAATACGCCATAAACAGAATAATTATAAGAGCGATAAAAACAGGAATATAAACCGCTTCATCAAGCGATCTGAACATAAAAGAATTCCAGCTGAAAAATATATATACAAAAAGACAGGACAGCCCCAGGCTTTTATCCCTCAGCAGCATTCCGGCGTAATAAAAAGCAAACCCTCCCGCAATATACACAATAAGAGGAATAGCTTTTACTGCGGCAAGTGAGTTTTTAAACACCATCAGAAATATCCATAAGAGCCCTTTTTCAATTACCGGGACATCCGCGGATCTATCCTTAAAAACTTCTCTGAATACATCTATTATCTCCCGGTGCTCATACAGCATATACTCTACCGGCATCAACACCGCCGCTGCTGTTCTTGCGGCAATAAAAACAAGTACAGACACGAACATAAACCTGTTTATTTTTTTAATATGCGCTTCGCCCTTAAAATAACGCGGTTTTCCCGCGAACAGAACATAAACAAAGAATGCCGCGGCAATTGACGCCGCAACCTCCGCATACCCCGATTTAAAATACATTAATATACCGAATAAAATAAGAAACGCGGCGGTTATAACCGAAATGTCCGGTCCGGCGCCGGACGCAATTTCATTGTTCCCCGCGGAATCTTTCCGGTTTTCCGCCTGTTCATCCCTGCTGTGTTCCGCTGTTTTTTCTTCTTCAGCGGACCTTTGTTTTTCCCCTGAAATTTCTTTATTTTCATCCATATTTATACCCTCTGAAGCCCTGCCATTTTCGCGGATAGTATTCTTTTCCCGTACCGTTTAAAAGCCACCGTAACCTTAAAGTCTTCCCCGTAAGGCTCAATTCCCGTTATAATACCTTCTCCCATTTTCTTATGCCTGACCCTGTCACCCGGTTTATTGGGCGGTATTGCTTCCTCATCAACACCTTCGTAAGAAGGCACATCATCCAAGGCATATTTTTCTTCTTCATCTGCTGTTCCTTCATATTTATCTTTGATGGTATTTACGGGAGGACGTCCTTTTCTTACAACTAACTCTTCAGGTATTTCATTTATAAATCTTGATATTGTTCCCGCGGTTCTTGCGCCGTACTGCCTTCTTGAAAGAGCCGACAGGATCCACAGTTTTTTACGCGCCCTGGTGATAGCAACATAGGCAAGCCTGCGCTCCTCTTCAATGCCGTCTTCTTCTTCCACACAATTCTTATGAGGAAACAGGCCTTCATCCATACCCGCAATAAATACATTTTCAAACTCAAGTCCTTTTGCGCTGTGAACGGTCATAAGGGTCACGGCATTGGCGTCCGCGTCAAGTTTATCCACATCCGATACAAGCGCCACCTGATTTAAGAAATCCTCAAGCGTGGGTTCTTCCTTGCTTTCTTCGTACTCCGCCACGGCCGATACAAGTTCCTTTAAATTTTCAACCCGTTCTCTTGATTTCATCGTGGCTTCATTTCTCCAGAAATCAATATAGCCCGTTTCAGAAAGCAGTTCCTTAAGTATTTCTTCCATGCTCATCACTTCTTTATTTTTTGTCAGTTTCTGAATTATCCCGTAAAACTTTTTCGCACTTGCCGCTACCAGAGGCTTGAGCCCCGGAATTTCATCCGCTCTGCCCATACTCTCAAGAAAACTGATATTCTTTTCAAACGAATACTTTTCCATTTTCTGCATTGAAACATCGCCAATCCCTCTTGACGGCACATTAATTATCCTTTTAAGGGATATTACATCTTTGGGATTTGATATTATTCTCAGATAAGCAAGTACATCCTTTATTTCCATTCTTCCGTAAAACTGAAGCCCGCCTATAAGTTTATACGGTATGCCTGCTCTTCTTAACCTGTCCTCTATAACACGCGACTGTGCGTTTGTCCTGTAAAAAACAGCTATGTCTTTAAGCATGCCTCCGGTCGTCCTCATAATACGCCCTATTTCATCAAGTATACACTCTGATTCGTGGATCTCATCATTTGTATAATAAAGCGTAAGTTTTTCACCTTCGTCATTTTCGGTCCACAGCTGTTTGTCTTTTCTTCCCGCATTATTTTTTATGACACTGTACGCCGCTTTAAGAACCATTTTTGTGGAGCGGTAATTCTGTTCCAGCCTTATTACCTTTGCCTCCGGATAATCCTCTTCAAAATCCAGAATATTGGTTATATCCGCCCCGCGGAACCTGTAAATACTCTGATCATCATCCCCGACAACGCATATGTTTTTATATTTCTCCGCTATCATTGATATGAGAGTATATTGCGAGTTATTTATATCCTGGTATTCATCTATAAGTATATATCTGAACTT
Source organism: uncultured Spirochaetia bacterium (assembly GCA_964439215.1). Taxonomy (GTDB): domain Bacteria; phylum Oederibacteriota; class PGYV01; order PGYV01; family CAYTNY01; genus CAYTNY01. The sequence continues at coordinate 2,290 of CAYTNY010000035.1, read as the reverse complement.
TTCCCTGTATTCATCCAGAACATCCCTGCGTTTTGAAAAAAGTTCTATGGGTTTGCTTATAAGATCGTCAAAATCCATTGCGTTATTGGCTTTTATCCGTCTTTCATAAACTTCAAAAACCTTTGCGGTGAGCCCGCCCTCATAACTTCCCCCGTATTTTCCGGCATATTCCTCCGGCTCAATTAAATTATTTTTTGCGTCCTGTATTCTTTTCATCATTTCATACGATTTCATTTCCCTGTCGGAAATATGACAGTCATGCATACATTCCTTAACAAGACGCTCCCTGTCATCCTGATCAAATATGGAAAAATTATTCGTATATCCTATTTTATCAGCGTGCATGCGCAGGATCCTGACCCCCATCGCGTGAAAAGTACTCATCCATATTTTGGAAGCCGCTTTTCCCGCGGTTTTTTTTATTCTTTCCCTCATTTCCTGGGATGCCTTGTTTGTAAACGTAACCGCGAGAATATTTGAGGGAGATACACCGATCTTGGATATCAGATAAGCAATTCTGAATGTTATCACCCTGGTCTTTCCGCTTCCCGCACCCGCCAGTATAAGCAGGGGCCCGTCAACATGTTTTACCGCTTCCAGCTGTTTTTCATTCAGCAGATCAGATACAGCCATTTTAACCATCCTTATATATTATTCCGGAATTTTCTATCCAAGACTGAAAGCATTTTACTACTGTTAAAAGGAAATATCAATACCGATTAAAAGGGGGCAACGCAAAACAGAAATCGCCGGGCGAAAATGCTTTACGCCGCGCTCCGGCATCTGTCTGCCCTTCTTAGTTCTTATATTAAACCTTTCGCATCATTATTCAGTATAATATTTTTAATATACCGCAAATGTTTTATTATATATGACACAAATCTTTTAAAGCCTTTCATATTTGAAGCGCATTTGCCTTTTAAAATCAAACTTATCCATTCCTTATAATTTGCTTTGCTTTTCCTATGAACTCTTTTGCTTTTTTCACTAACTTTTCAGCACTCTTTTCGTCCCAGTTATTTTTATAGTTTGCTTCTTCCCGCAAATCTTTTGCAAGCCATAACACTTCTACAAAAGTTATATCAAGTCTTTTTTGCGCGACATATAATTCCTTAACGGCAGCAATAAGGCAGGCATGGGAATTTTTTTCAGTAATATCTTCATAAAGCAGCAATGCTTTGGCACAGTTAAACATGGAATAATAAGCTTGTGCTGTCGCCCATTTGAAATCTTTGTCCTTTAAAGAATTTTCCGCTCTTTTCAGATCATACTCTGTCTGTTTAATATGTTTCGGAGCCAGTCTTTTTCCATTCTTAATGGTTCCCAATTTTTTGTTCCTTAAGCACTTTTCATATTCAACACTTATCCGTTTTCCTCCCAAAGAGTTATTCCCCTTTCAACTTCATTTAAATATTCTTTGTCTGAATCCTGCATCCTGCTCATTTCCTGCACGTCAATAATAACCGCCTGAATTTTTTTATGCGTCTTATATTCTTTTACCGTTTTTCTGACTTTTTCTTTTTCTGTTGTATATATGAATAAATCAATATCAGATTCCCATGTGTCTTCTCCGCGGGATGAGCTTCCGTATAAAACGATTCGTTTAGTATCAAATTTTATTTTTTCTGTCAAATTATTTAATCCAAGAATGGTGTTCATTATTTTATACTGTTTGACGATTGGGCTTTCATCATTGACAGTAAATAGATTTATTTTTCCTTTTTGTACTTGTTTTATTAAATTCAGTGAATGCAAATGCTTTAAAGCGAGATATATTCCGGGCCTGCTTACTGTGTTTTTTAAATCATCAAATATTTGTCTGGCTGTCATTTCCGTAAAAGGTTTTTTCGATAAATAGTCCAGTATTATTGCCGCATTTGAACATTGAAAAACATCAATTAATCTGATCATCTTCACCCGCCTGTCTATTAAATTATAAATATGTCTTTTATATTAGACATTTGTATAATATATTAAACTTTTATTTTCGTCAAGTAATTAATGTTATAACTTTTGGAATTTTCTCCGAAAATCCCCGCCTCTGCCCGGCATTGACAGAGAGCAGGCAGCGGCATCTCTTGTTTACTGCAAATCTGAAGGAAAACAAAACAGCTGTTCATTCCGTAAAAAAAAACAGAAAAATACCGCAAGTTTGACAAAGTAAATGAGTAAATGATTTGAAGCTCCCAAAACTCTAAACCCTCTTTATACTCCAAAAATCCACGTTAAAACATCTCCTGCAGTTTCAGCATCATAGGGTCCCATATTATAAGAAGGCTCACTATTATCG
>CAYTNY010000034.1:0-20897 GCA_964439215.1 uncultured Spirochaetia bacterium | reverse complement strand
TCCCTCTTCTATTATATTAAAAAATACTCCGTATTTTTTATGGAGCTGGCGAAGGGACTTGAACCCCCGACCATTTGATTACAAATCAAACGCTCTACCAACTGAGCTACGCCAGCCCTTTATAATTCAGCTCTTTTGCTTCATATTCTCGTAAAGAACTATTGCCGCGGCATTGGATACATTCAGTGAATCCAGTCTGCCTTTCTGCCTGATTCTGATCAGAAAATCGCAGTTTTCCTTGACCAGCTTTTTCATTCCTTCGCCTTCAGATCCCAGAATCAAAGCTGTTCTTCTGTCAAATTCTGTTTCGTCAAGAAACTTATCGCCTTTTAGATCAAGCCCGTAAATCCAAAACCCGGCTTTTTTCATTCTTTTAATAACATTGTTAATATTGCTTTCTTTTACTATATCAATATGGTTCACGGCGCCGGCCGATGCTTTAAAAACCGCGTCATTTACGGGCGCCGTATTTTTAAGAGCCATAATTATACCACAACACCCGAAAATTTCGCAACTCCTAATTATTGCCCCGAGATTCCCGGGATCAGTCACCCCGTCAATTATCACCGCGGTTATTTCCTCTTCATCGCGGTGTTTTTCCAGAAATTCATCTATCCCGCAGGATCTGGGACCCTCCGCATTTATCAGCATACCCTGATGCTTATCGGTCCCTGCTTTTTTATCAAGGCTTCTTTTATCAAGAAAACTTATTTTTATACCTTTTTTCCGGGCTCTGCTGATTATATCCTCCGCGTCTTTTGCCTTTTCAAGAACAAACAACTCATATATTTTCCCGCCCCCGCTCAGAAACTCGCGGACAACATTCCGTCCATAAAGTATCATTTAATATCCCTGCCGCCGGTATGCATTATATTATCCCGCGCTTTCCATAGTTCTGATAACAAGAGTCGTATCTTTATAGAATTCAGGCATAAAACCTTTTTTTAATATTGCGTCCCTTACTTCATCAGCCTTTTTAAAGTCTTTAACCGCTCTGAAATCACTCAACTGTTTTACCAAATGCAGTATATCATTGTCAACAGGTTTTATTTCCGGTTCTATTTTAAGTATGGAGCACATTATGGTTATTACCCGTTCATACTCTTCAATATTCTTCCTGCCCCAGACACCTATTTTTGACTTCAACCCGCGGATGCATTTATAAAGGACGCCTGCTGCTTTTGCCGTGTTAAAATCCATATCCATTGCTTTTTCAAACTGTTCAAGATACCCGGCGGCGGCGCTTTCATCTTTATCGGCCCGGGCCGAAAGAACATCCTTCTGTTCTTTCAAGCGCCTTATTCTCTGAAATGTATAATATATTTCACTATAGCCTTTTTTCACTTTCTCTATGTTTTCCCTGGAAAAATCCAAGGGCCCTCTGTAATGCGCGGACAGTATAAACAGTCTTACTATCTCCGCCGGATATTCTTTCAGGATATCCCTGACCAGAACAAAATTGCCTTTTGATTTGGACATTTTTTCGCCTTCAATATTCATGTATCCGTTGTGCATCCAGTATTTAACAAAAGTGCTCCCGTGAGCCGCCTCTGACTGGGCAATTTCATTTTCGTGGTGGGGAAATATCAGATCCGCACCGCCTCCGTGAATGTCAAAAACTTTTCCGAGATATTTTGACGACATCGCCGAGCACTCGATATGCCATCCCGGCCTTCCGCCTCCCCAGGGGCTGTCCCAGGAAGGCTCGCCGGGTTTTGAAAATTTCCAGAGGGCGAAATCCAGAGGAGATCTTTTCCCTTCATCCACTTCGACTCTGGCGCCCTCTTTTAATTCTTCTGTATTTTTTCCCGAAAGTTTTCCGTAGTTCTCGGATTTTTCCACGGAAAAATAAACTCCGTTGCCTGTTTTATAGGCATACCCTTTTTCTTCCAGGTTCTTTATAAGTTCGATCATTTCTTTTATTTCTTCCGTGGCTCTCGGATTTATATCAGGGGGATCTATTTTCAGACGCGCAGTATCCTCTTTATAGGCAGCTGTATATTTTTCCGCTATTTCACTCCACGCAACGCCTTCTTCTTTTGCTTTATTTATGAGTTTGTCGTCAATGTCCGTAACATTCTGCGCAAAAACAACTTCATACCCTTTATACTTTAAATAACTGCGCACCGTATCAAATACCACAAACGGCCTTGCATTGCCTATGTGAAAATAATTATAAACAGTGGGGCCGCATACATACATCTTCACTCTGCCGTCCTCAATAGGCCTGAACTCTTCTGTCTTTCCGGTCATTGTATTAAAAATACGTATCATTTACTCTCCCTGTTTCATGCTCTTGAATTTTTTCAGACTGTATCCAACGAGGCTATTGCGTGGCAGGCCACGCCCTCTTTGGAGCCGGTAAATCCCAGGCCCTCTTCTGTTGTTGCTTTTACGCCCACCCGGTTTTCTTCTATCTCCAGTACTTCCGCCAGCTTCTCTTTAATCTCCGGAATAAACGGCGCCAGTTTGGGATATTCAGCAACCACTATCGTATCAATGTTGTTGACCTTAAAGCCTTCAGCCAGAATTATTTCAGCTGTTTTTTTCAGCAGTTTTGTACTTCTTATATTTTTTAATCCTTCATCCGTATTCGGGAAATAACAGCCGATATCCCGCAGCCCCGCGGCTCCCAGCAGCGCATCCATCACCGCGTGTATAAGGACATCCGCATCAGAATGCCCGTCAAGCCCGAATTCAGAATCCTTTATTTCAATACCGCCGATAAACATTTTTCTTCCTCTTATCAGTTTATGAACGTCATACCCTATACCGATTCTCATAACCGCCTCTTTATATTGTTTTTTCTTTTTTCATATACTGCCGGGCCGCCTCAACATCTTCTCTTGTTGTTATTTTTATGTTAAAACCGCTGTCCTCTATTATTTTCACTTTATATCCGGCCCGTTCAAACAACGCGGCTTCATCTGTTGGTTTTATTTTTTCAATGTTCTTTCCTTTATACAGCCGCTTAAGGCAGTCAAACCTGAACCCCTGAGGAGTCTGCGATGTCCTTAAAACATCCCTGTCCAGAGTAGCCGCCGTATATCCGTTTTTAACTTTTTTTACCGTAGATGTCAGTTTTTTTACGGGTATTGCCGCTTTTTCTTTCTTAAGCTCCCTGAGCACCGCCGGAATGAGTTTTTCAGAAAAAAACGGCCTTGCCCCGTCATGTATGAGAACGTTCCCGGGGCCAAAGGCCCCGAGAAAATCAACAGCGCCGCAAACAGAATTAAATCTTTCTTTTCCTCCGCTTACAACTCCTATAACTTTTGAAAATCCGTATTTTTTTACTATCTTTTCCTCAACAAAAACCCTGCGGTCCCGGGAAACCACCAGAATTATCCCGTCTATGAGATTTGACCTCTCAAAATTCATAACAGCATGGGCAAGAATTTCTTTCCCGCCTATTTTCACATACTGTTTCGGAATATCTGATTTAAACCTTTTTCCTTTTCCCGCCGCGGCTATCACTGCCGCGGTTTTTATTTTTTTCATTTTTACCTTTTCCTGAAAAACTTTTTTCCGTTGGGTCTGTTCCCCTGGTTCCTGCCTCCGCCGGATTTCCCGGATTCAAATTTCGCAAAAACCATCCTGCCTGCATCTGTCTGCAGAACGTTTGTAACAATGACATCTATTTTTTTATTCAGGAATTTTCCCGCATAATCAACAACTATCATCGTTCCGTCAGGCAGATACGCAATGCCCTGCTCCTTTTCTTTCCCTTCTTTCATGATCTTAACATTGATCTTTTCGCCGGGAAGAAAAGACGGTTTAACGGCATTGGACAGATCATTCAGGTTAAGGATCTTCACTCCCTGAATTTCGGCAAGTTTATTAAGGTTATAATCATTGGTTATAATCTTTGCTCCCGTTTCCTTTGCCATTACTATGAGCTTGTGGTCAACTCCCCGTGCTTCCGGATAATCCTTATCAACAATTTCAACTTTAACATTGCCCGCTTTATTAAGTTCATTAAGCAGGTCAAGCCCTCTTCTGCCTTTGCTTCTTTTCATGTTATCGGCAGAATCCGCAATCAGCTGCAGTTCGTGCAGAACAAATTTGGGAGCAATAAGCGTCCCTTCCAGAAAACCCGTTCTTGCGATCTCATTTATTCTGCCGTCAATTATAACACTCGTATCCAGCAGTTTTGGATAAATAGCGCCTTTGCCTGCCCGCTTAATGCCGATAATGACATCTGTTATTATCAGTAGAAAGACAAAACCGGCCCCGGAAAATACCGCTATTCCGGCCGCGGGCTTTACCCCGTACAGAATAACTCCGGCGGCCAGCGAAACCGCAAGCGCCGCAAGATAAATCAAATACTTAAACATATTATCACCTCCTTTTTTTTAATTTTAAAACTATTGCTGCTGTATAATTCCGCTTAATTCACTTATATTGCCTATTTCTTTTATGCCTGTCTTCTGAGCATTAATCCCGTGTCTTTTGGGCAGTACATATGTTTCAAAACCCATTTTCCGCGCATCTGACACTCTCTGCTCCATAAAACGCACGGGCCTGACCCCGCCGTCCAGCCCCAGTTCGCCGATAAATACCATTTTTGAGGATACGGGCCTCGCGGTATATCCCGAATAAACCGCGGCCGCTATGCCCAGATCCGCTCCTGTTTCGGGAATCTTTATGCCGCCGCCAACATTAACAAAAACATCCTGATTTTCCATATTAAGCCCCAGTTTTTTTTCAAGTATGGCAAGAATAAGAAGAAATCTGCTGTAATCAACTCCCGTAACCGTTCTCTGCGGTGTTCCGAAATTTTTCCGTGACACAAGCGCCTGTATTTCCAGCATCAGGACCCTTGTCCCTTCCATAACGGAAACAACCGCGCTGCCTTCTTTTTCCCCTTTAAGATTCTCCAGCAGATATTCAGACGGATTTATTATTTCTTTGATTCCTTTGCCGGAAAGCTCAAACAGCCCCATTTCGTTTGTGGAACCGAACCGGTTCTTAACGGATCTTAATATTTTAAAATTATTATGTTTTTCAGATTCAAAATACATCACCGCGTCTACCATATGTTCAAGCATTTTAGGGCCCGCAATGGCGCCGTCTTTTGTAACATGCCCTATTATAAGCACCGGAACCGATAATGTTTTTGCCGTATAAATAAGATGGGCGCAGCTTTCTTTTACCTGGCTCACGCTTCCGGCAGACGCTTCTATATCCTCTTTATAAACCGTCTGTATGGAATCAATAACCGCAAGCTCCGGCCTTTCTTTTTCTATTGCCGCCGCGATTCTTTCAACCGATGTTTCCGCAAGCACCATAAGTTTTTCAGAACGGGCCCCTGTCCGGTCCGCCCTCATTTTTATCTGGCGCGGCGATTCTTCACCTGATACATACAGGACTTTTTTTCCGGTTTTCGCGATATTGTCAGAAATACATAAGGCCAATGTGGACTTTCCCGCGCCCGGTTCCCCGCCCATAAGAACAAGGGAGCCTTTCACTATTCCGCCTCCGAAAACCCGGTCTGTTTCCTGCATGCCGCTTAAGAGCCGTTCTTCATCATGGCCCGCAATTTCTGTCAAAGAACTGATACTGCCGCCATCAGAAGGCCTGTATCCCGACAAAGCCTTTTTCGGCGCCTGTGTTTCCTCTTTATATGTATTAAACTCTCCGCAGGATGCGCATTTCCCGGCCCATTTCGGGCTCTCATAACCGCAGTTCCCGCATATAAATATTATTTTATTTTTCACAAAAAATATCTCTCCGCCGGCATCAGATGCCAAGATCCTTTGTTTTTATTTTTTCTTTTATTATTTCTGTAAATTCTTCCGGAACTGCGCCTTTTTGTTCTTCTCCTCCGCGTTTTCTGACAGATATCGTATTTGTTTCAACTTCCTTATCTCCGATTATAATCATATAGGGCACCTTCTGTAAAGCAGCTTTTCTTATTTTCGCCCCTATTTTTTCGCTCTCGTCATCCAGCACTGTCCTTATGCCGTTCTTTTTAAGCATTTCAACAATCTTCCGGGCATATTCATCCGAACGCTCCGTGATGGTTAATACTGCGGCCTGATACGGCGCCAGCCATACGGGAAACGCGCCTTTGTAATGCTCAATCAGGACCCCGAAAAATCTTTCCAATGACCCCATAAGGGCCCTGTGTATCATAACCGCTCTGTGTTCCTTTCCGTCAGAACCTATATAATTTACATCAAACCTCTCCGGAAGATTAAAATCAACCTGTATCGTTGAACACTGCCAGGTCCTGTTCAAAGCATCTTTTATTTTAATATCAATCTTCGGCCCGTAAAAAACACCTTCGCCGGGATCAATTTGATACTCAAGCCCCGAATTTTCAAGCGCGTTCTTCAGTGCGCCTTCCGCCCTTTCCCACATTGCGGGCTCCCCCACATACTTATCCGGCCTGGTGGAAAGATATACTTCAAATTTTTCAAATCCGAATGTTTTCAATATAAACATAACGAAATCTATGGCCGACAGGACCTCGCGCTCCAGCTGGCTGTCCATACAGAAAATATGAGCATCATCCTGCGTAAACCCTCTTACGCGCATAAGCCCGTGGAGAACTCCGGATTTTTCATATCTGTAGACAGTGCCGAGCTCGCACCAGCGCAAAGGAAGCTCTTTATAACTTTTCATGGTGTTTTTATATATAAGTATATGGAACGGACAGTTCATGGGTTTAAGCTGATAATCGGAATTATCCATTTCCATGGTATTAAACATATTTTCCCGGTAAAATCCGGTGTGCCCCGATGTTTCCCACAGATCTATTTTGGCTACATGAGGGGTGTAAAGAATATCATATCCATTATTTAAATGTTCGTTTCTCCAGAAATCCTCCATTTCCTTTCTTATCATCCCGCCTTTGGGGTGCCAGTATATCAGCCCCGGCCCGGTCTCTTCATGGGTTGAAAACAGGTCCATTTCTCTGCCGATTTTTCTGTGGTCGCGTTCTTTCGCTTCTTCCTGTCTTTTCAGGTATTCTTCAAGCATTCCTTTTTCAGGAAAAGATATTCCGTATATACGCTGCAGCATTTTGTTTTTTTCATCGCCCCGCCAGTAAGCACCCGCAACTTTTGTAAGTTTGACCGCTTTTATTTTCTTAGCAAGCCCTATATGGGGCCCGCGGCACAGATCCACAAAGTTCTCCGTTTTATAAAGACTTACCTGCGGTTCCGCAATATCATTAAGTATCTCAACTTTGTATGTTTCGCCCGCGTCTTTAAAAAACTCAACCGCTTCGCCTTTTGACATTTCCATACGTTCAAACTTATGGTTTTCTTTTATGATTTTGAGCATTTCTTTTTCTATTTTCTCAAGATCATTGTCGGAAAATGCACTTTCCTTGTCAAAATCATAATAAAAGCCCTCCTCTATAGCGGGGCCTATCGCCACTTTTACTTCGGGATAAATTCTTTTAACCGCCGCGGCCATGATATGCGAAGTACTGTGCCAGAAAACATCTCTGCCCTCGGCGTCCTCAAATGTATACGCTTTCAACTCCGCATCATCCTCAATAACCGCTCCGGGCTCCTTCATTTTCCCGTTAACGGAAACCGCTATTACATTTTTTTTATCCGGATCCTGTTTTTTTATGAATTCAAAAGCTTTTATGCCTTTTTCCTCCTCAAATTCCGCGCCGTTATATTTTATTTTCATACCTTTTCCTCCTGCCTGCCGTTTTTTCCGTCTTTGCGTTTTATTCTTTTTTCATATTTATTCGTGAGAAAGAACATCAGCTGCTCAAGTTCAAGAGCCAGGTCAGCGTTTCTTACTATTATACCGTTTTCGCTTTTTATATGTTTTCCCGCGAAATTAAGAACTCCTTTTATTCCGGTTTTCCTCAGCCGGGCCATAACATCCTCAACCGCCTGAACCGGTATTGTCAGAATAACAATATCTATTTTATCCCTTTTTATTATATTTTCCATTTCATCAACAGGATATATTGTTATTCCGTCAAGCTCCCATCCGATCTTATCCGGATCAACATCAAAACCCGCGGCCACTTTAAATCCTCTGGCTTCAAAACCTCCGTACATCAGCAGCGCGCGCCCCAGATTGCCCACACCGACAACCGCGGCCTTGGAGCTTTTATTGGTGCCGAGTATTTTCGATATGTTTTCTTTGAGCTGATCCACGTGATACCCGAACCCTCTTCTTCCGAACTTTCCGAAATAAGCAAGATCTTTCCTGACCTGCGCGGGATTTAAGCCTATTCTGCCCGCCACTTTTTCCGAAGAAACATACTCAACATCAGACGCCGAAAGCTCCGAAAAGCACTTCAGGTAAAGAGACAGCCTGTTCACCGTGGGGAGCGGTATTTTCTTTTCCATCATTTCTTTTCCTCGTTGTCTTCGCCGCCGAAATTAATAAGATCATTCATTTTAAATGTATGTTCATGCTTTTTCATGTATTCATCAAGCTGTTTTTTCTCTTCTGTTATTTCTATATCCTTTGAAGCAAGATAAACCTTCCCGGCTTCCCTGTCTATTTTTGTTATTCTTGCGTTTATAATATCACCGGACTTTGTTTTTATTCTGTTTTTATTTTTTATCGGTATCCGGCCCGCAACCCCGGGAACAACCTCGCATATAACACAGGCATCGCAGATATCAACAACCTTCACGTCCATGGCGCTTCCTTCTTTATATTTCGCGGCAAAACCCGACCAGGGCGACGCTGTCAGCTGTTTGAGCCCCAGCATTATGCGGTTCCTGTCTTTATCGATTCCCAGTATTTTAAATTCTTTTTTATCGCCGGGGCGGACCGCTTCGGAAATAGAGTTAAAACCGAACCAGGATATGTCCCCGGCCTTAACAAAAGCGTCCAGATTCTCCTCCAGTTCAACAGAAACTCCTTCTCCTTCTTTTATTTCCCCGATCACACCGACCGCTCTGGCCCCTACGGGATACCTTTGCTCCAGATCCGGCCACGGATCCTCTTCAAGTCTTTTTATGCTTAAATAGACCATATTTTCCTCATCATCAGCTTTTATTATCCTGGCCTCTATTTCCTCATCTTTTTTTAATATCTGCGGAATATTCTTTATTCTTCTCAGATAGGAAATTTCCGAAATATGAATAAACCCGTCTATCTCGTCATTCACGCAGACACAAGCCCCGTCATCTTTATAATCTCTGATCTTTACTTTTATCACATCACCCTGTTTGTGCTCCTGAAAGAAAGATTTATAAGGATTGGGCATAATCCGTTTCATGCTGAGTATTGCGCCTTTACCCGGCAGTTCAACAGGCAGAACCTGTATTTTCTTCCCCGCGGAAAACTCCTCCGGGATATCCCCGGAAAGTTTCCAGGCAATTTCATTTTTCGGTATGAATCCTTCGCATCCGTCTTTTACAATATTAATCCCCGCTTCTGATACGCTTTTAATTTCAGCCTCGGTTTTTTCATTCAAGGGAAAAACCCTGAGTCTTTTTTCTTTTTCAATTTTTTCTTTTTGACTGACATATTCCTTATGCGACACAACAACATTTCTTTTTTCCTCGTCAAGCTGTATAACTTTCAGAGGGATTTCCATGCCTTCAGGCTCCCCCTCCAGGAGTTTCGCGTGCGACATGGGAAGAAACGATGTCACATTCGCCCCAAAATCCACTATAAATCCGCCCTTTACTTTTTTTACTATTTTTCCGCTTACGGCCCCTCCGTCCTTATACGCTTTTTTTACCGCTGAAAATATTCTTTTTTTATCCGCTATTATTTTTGACAGGACAACCATACCGTCTTTGCCTTCCACTCTTTTAATAAGAACATCAATAACATCACCGTCATTTATCTCATCATAACTTTTATATCTCCGGGTTTCTTCGCTCGGTATGATCCCTTCCGCTTTGTATTCTATATCAACATATATATCCCCTTCTGTTTTCCTTATAACGGTTCCTTTCACTATGCTGCCTTCTCTTATATTGCTGAAATCAAAATCACTGTTTTTCATTTATCTGCTCCGATCCTGTTTATTTTTTCAATTACCGTGTTTATACTTTCCTGCGGAGTTGAGGCGCCCGCAGTTATACCCGCTGTTTTTTTTCCTTTAAACCATGTCCTTTTCATTTCTCCCGCATTTTCTATATGATAAACATCGTCCATTATTTCCTTTCCAAGTTCATAAAGCCTCTTTGTATTTGCACTGTTCTTTCCGCCGACAACTATAAGAATATCAGATTTTCCGGCTATCTTGACTGTTGCCTCCTGCCGTTTCCGGGTCGCGCCGCATATGGTATTGTATATCCTTACCTCCGCATATCTCCTGTTCAGCGTCCTTTTCATTACGCTCTCAACAATCTCTCTGAATTTCAGAACATTCAGTGTTGTCTGTGCTATTATTCCTGTTTTTGAACTTAAATCCAGCGCTGCCGCTTCCTTGCTGCTGCTTATAACAATACTGTTTCCGCCCGCATAACCCTTTATTCCTTTTACTTCCGGGTGTTTTTTATCGCCTATAATAACAATATAATAATCTTCCGCGGCCAGTCCGGATGCTATCTTATGTGTTTTCTTCACATAAGGACAGGTGGTGTCCAGTATATCCGAACACTTTCTTTTCAGTATTTTTTCTTCTCCGGGCTTTATGCCGTGCGTGCTTATAATCGCCTTTGAACCTTTTTTAACGGAACCGGTTGACTCAATATGCACAGCACCCGCTTTCTCGAGCCTTTTCACTTCAACCGGATTATGAATGATTTCATGCAGCGAATAAATATCATTCCCTTTGTTCTTTTCCGCATATTCAAAAGCCATATTCATTGCTCTTTTCACGCCGAAACAAAAGCCCGAACCTTCCGCAACATAGATTTTCATTTCTTTTTTTCTTCCATATCCTTAAGATGTTCATCTTTCAGTCTCTTTATCTCGTTCATTATATCCGACGTTATCTGCTCATAAACTTCCCTTCCTTCGGGCATTTCAAGATATTTTTCAAAAGTCATGGGCTTTCCGTATATGACCGTTACTCTTTTAAACAGTTTCAGCCTGCCGCCTTTGGGCCATACATCATATGCCCCGTGTATATAAACCGGCAGCACCGGCGCGCCGGACGCGTATACCAGCATACCTGTTCCGGGTTTCCCCTGCTGAAGCTCCCCGTCAAGGGTTCTCGTTCCCTCGGGAAAAAACACAACAGGATAGCCTTCCTTTACAACTTCGTTAAATTTGCTCCAGGCTCCCCTGTCAATTCTGCCTCTTTTCACAGGAAACGCGCCGGTAAGTTTTATAATGCCCCCGAATATAAAATTTCTGAAAAGCGTATGCCTTGCCATAAACCTGAACAGTCTTTTTGTATTCATGGTCCCTACAAGGGGAGGATCAAGGTAGCTTGAATGGTTCGGCATTACTATTATGCCGCCCTTATCCGGAAAATTCTCCCTGCCTTTCACTTCAACTTTCAGAAAAATCATAAACAGCAGTTTTATAAAACGGCTCAACAGAAAGTATACGATTTTAAGCAGTATTCTGTTGGGCTCTTTAAATACTTTTTTTTCTTTCACTTTACCCCTCCGATCTTTCTTAAAGCGGAAAAGAAGTCAGGAAAGGATGTATTTACACACTCTATGTCTTTTATAAGGATCCCGTTGTCACTGACAAGCCCGGCAACCGAAAAAGCCATCGCAATCCTGTGATCCCCAAAAGAATCCACATCCGCATATTTAAAACACCGCCCGGCATTCCCGTAAATGATCATGCCGTCCGGTTTTTCCTCGCATTTAACGCCGATGCGGTTCAGATTTGTTTTTATTGTTTCTATCCTGTCCGTTTCTTTAAAACGCAGTTCTTTGGCGTTTTTTATTACTGTTCTGCCTTTTGCAAATGCCGCCGCAACCGCTATAACAGGGATCTCATCTATCAGGCGGGGTATCATTTTCCCCTGTATGGTGATTCCTTTCAGCTCTGATGTCAAAGCCGTAATATCAGCCACAGGCTCATTATTCTTAATACGTTTGTTTTTTATGGTTATCTTTCCCCCCATCTGCCTTAAAACATCCACCACACCCATTCTGGTAGGGTTGATTCCCGTATCTTTAACCGTTATCTTTGACCGCCTGCACAAAAGCCCCGCCGCAATAAAATAAGCCGCGGATGATATATCACCCGGCACAAATATTTTGTTACCTTTAAGTTCATTGCCGGAATTTATTCTCAGTTTGTTTCCTGAAACCTTTATGTCCGCACCGAAATGTTCAAGCATGCGCTCCATATGGTCCCTTGATTTAAACGGCTCTGATATACAGCTTCCCCCTCCCGCATGAAGCGCCGCAAGCATTATGGCTGACTTGACCTGCGCGCTGGCAACAGGAGATGTATAATTTATACCGGAAAGATTTCCGCCCCTGACGGTAATCGGCGCAAAACCGTTGTTGCTTTCAAATTTCGCCCCCATCTTTGACAGAGGTATTATTACTCTTTTCATGGGCCTTTTGGTTATGGATGCATCGCCTGTTATGACGCTGTCAAACCTCTGCGCCGCCAGAACGCCGAGAACAAGCCTTATGCCCGTCCCTGAATTTCCGACATAAAGCTCTTTCCTGGGCTTTCTGAAGCCGTGAAGACCGCGTCCTTTTACCACGTAAGCGCCTTTTATTTTCTTTATATTAACACCCAGCTGCCTGAATATCTGAATGGTGTTAAGCGTGTCCTCCGCTTCAAGAAAACCTTTTATCACTGTCTCTCCCTGGGCCAAACTGCCTATAATTACAGCTCTGTGTGATATTGATTTATCACCCTGGACCGCTATACTCTTCGTTGTTTTTTCCAGAGGTATTATAAATATTTTTTTCATGTTTATATTTTCTCCCTGAGAATTCTCGCTTTTCTGATGTATTCTTTTACTGCTTTAAAATCATCTTTTTCAACAGCGCCGCGCAGTTTCAAGCATTCCTTTTCAAAAGAATAAATATCCTTAAGGAGCTCCTTTTTATTTGTTTCAAATATCTCGGACCATACATTCTCGTCGGAAGCCGCTATCCGCGTCGCATCCCTGAAACCCGGCCCTATCATTTTCCTGCTGTCTTTTATAACTCCCGCCGCCTGCCGGACAAGGACAAAAGATAAAAAATGCGGCAGATGACTGATGCCCGAGGCGCGGGAATCGTGCGCGTTCAGCGGCATCTTAACCGTTATCATGCCCGCGGCTTTCCACATATCAATAATCTTTTTCACTTTCACCGGAGATGATCTTTTTTCCGGAGTAACAACACACACGCCGTTCTCAAATAATCCCGCCTGTGAATTACGCACTCCGCTTTTTTCGGAGCCGACCATAGGATGCGAACCCACAAAGCATCTTTCCGTATCATATTTTCTTATATGTTCCGCTATATACCCTTTAACGCTTCCCATATCCGTCACAACCGTATTTTTTCCAAGGTTTTTCTTTATCCTTTTAAACATAACAGGAATCTGTTTCACGGGAACGCTTATGATTACCGCATCGGCGCCGCTTATGCCGGCATTGTCCAGATCGTCTGTCACATCCGTTGCCGCCTTCATTTTCAGGGCAGCCTTTAGCTTTTTCATGTCTCTTCCCGCACCTGTTACGGTCCGGGCTATTTTTTTCTCCAGAAGTGTTTTGCCCAGGCTCCCGCCCATAAATCCCATGCCGATTATGACAACATTATTAAAAAGAAATTTTCTTTTTAAATTTCCTTTTCTTTTCACCTTCTGTTTCATTCTCATAAAAACTTCCTTTGATTTTAATCTTTCTTTTTTTACAGCGTTCTTCCCGTTGCCGCCGCTACTTTCCGGCATTCTTTCACAAGCTGTTTATATTCCGCCGGCACAAGCGACTGATCGCCGTCCGAGAGCGCTTCCTCGGGTTTGCTGTGCACTTCTATGGTAAGACCGTCGCAGCCTGCCGCAACAGCGGCCCTTGCCATGGGTTTGATAAGCGCTTTAACGCCTGTTCCATGGGAAGGATCTATAACAACCGGCAGATGCGTAAGGCCTTTCAAAAGAGGAACAGCGGAAAGGTCCAGCGTATTTCTCGTCGCGGTCTCAAACGTTCTTATTCCCCTTTCGCACATTATCACGTTCATATTGCCGTTGGAAAGTATATACTCTGCTGACATCAGCCATTCTTTGATCGTTGAACTCAGGCCTCTTTTTAAAAGCACGGGTTTTTTTGTCTTTCCCACTTCTTTTAAAAGTTCAAAATTCTGCATGTTTCTGGCGCCCAGCTGAAACATATCAGCATACTTATTTATGAGCTCCACGTGCCTTGTATCAAGAACTTCGGTAACGAACGGGAGCCCGTATTTTTCTCTTGCTTCCGCAAGTATTTTAAGGCCGTCTTCCCCCAGTCCCTGGAACGCGTACGGAGACGTTCTCGGTTTAAACGCACCGCCCCTCAAAATATTCGCTCCGCCCTCTTTCGCGCCTTTGGCCGCGGCCAAAAGCTGTTTGCGGTTTTCAACGGAACACGGCCCGGCGATCATCGCGATCTTTTTCCCGCCGATGGTTACCCCTTTGCCTATTTTTATTACCGACGGTGTATTTTTAAAATCCTTGCTCGCCAGCTTATAAGGCTTTAGGACCGTCATAACTTTTTCAACTCCGGAATACGATCCGAAAGGAACAGTTGAAAGCACTCGTTCATCGCCTATCACCGCTATTATGGTTCTTTCTTTTCCCTTTGAAACCTGAGCCCTTAATTTATTCTCTTTTATCCTGTCAATTATACTGTCCATCTGTTTCTTTGTTGTTTTTGGCTTTAAAACAATAATCATCTTTTCGTCCTCCTTATATTTGTCATTTTGTATTTTTAAATCCGCTGCTTTACAGGATCTCTTTTAATGCTCTCAGCAGTTTCCTGTTTTCCGCCGGTGTCCCGATGGTTATTCTCGCGAACCCGTCAAAAAACGGCCTTATAATAACTCCTTTTTTCAGAAGTTCATCAAAAATAATTTTGGCATTTGTTTTAAAAGCCACAAATATAAAATTAGCATATGTTTCATAATATTTTATATCCAGCTTTTCAAAACCTCTGCAGAGAAATTTCTTTCCGTCTTCATTTGTTTTAAGCGTTCTTTCAACATATTTTCTGTCATTTAACGCGGCAAGCGCTCCTGCCTGGGCCAATGTGTTTACATTAAAAGGCGGCCTGACCCTTTCTATTATCTCCGCAATCTCCCGGCAGCATATTCCATATCCGACCCTTGCGCCGGCAAGCCCGTATATTTTTGAAAACGTCCTTAAAACTATCAGATTTTTATGCTTTTTTATATAATTGATGCCGTTGGGGCTGTTCCGGGTGCGGGCATATTCAAAATAAGCCTCATCAAGCACAACAATAGTATTCGGATCAGTTTTCTCCATAAAGGCCTCAAATTCCTTTGTGGTTATTATGGACCCCGTTGGATTGTTGGGATTGCACAAAAATACAAGTTTTGTTTTTTTGGAAAGTTTTTTCACAAAACCTTCCATATCATGCCTGAAATCCTTATGCGGCACCTGCACCGGCGTACCGCCGGCTATATTTGTCACTATCGGATAAACAACAAACGACAGTGCGGAAAATAAAACCTCGTCCCCTTCCGAGACAAAAGCTTCCGTTATAAGCTGTTCAAGTTCATTTGACCCGTTTCCGAGCACAAGCATGTCAGTTTTTACTTTCAGATGTTTTGCCAGCTCTTTTCTGAGATAGTAAGCGGAACTTTCGGGATAATAATTTATATTTTCCGCTGCTTTCTGCATTGCTTTTACTGCTTTTTTTGAAGGGCCGAGAGGATTTTCGTTTGAAGCAAGTTTTACAACATCCTTCAGCTTCAGCTCTCTTTTCACTTCTTCAACAGGTTTACCCGGAACATACGGGGTAATATTCTTTATGCTCTCTTTTACCGCTTTATTAATATCAAAGTTCATATTTTCATCCTTAATTGCAGTTTTGCTTTAAATCAAAAAAAATACTTTCCGCTCTGTGAAACCGTTTCACAAGCTCTTATTACTACAAAAAATCCCTTGTAACACCATTTCACAAGGGTATTTTTAAGTATACAATAAGCCTGCCGCTCTTTTCAAGTAGTTTTTTTGCCCCTTTTTTTTGGATACAGCGAAAACTCAGGTTTCTATGCCCTTTCCGGATATACATTTGATATTCCGGCGCATATACTTATTTAACTTTCAGGTTTTCTTCAGGCCCGTCCGCATATTTGCGCCCGTAAAATACTTTCTGTCAGGGTCTGCATCGTTTTTCAAACTTATCCTTTGCGGTCTGCTGCCCCGCATTCAAAGATATGGGATAATCCCCGTCAAAACACGCCATGCAGTATTTATCCTTTTTTCCGCCCACAGCATGAATAATCCCTTCCATTGAAAGATAAGCAAAGGAATCCACTCTTAAATACTTCTTTATTTCTTCCATTGAGTGGGTTGGCGCAATAAGCTCTGTTCTTGTCGGAAAATCCATTCCGTAAAAACATGGATTATGGACAGGAGGCGAAGAGATTCTGAAATGTATTTCTTTTGCTCCGGCATTGCGTATCATTTTCACAATCTTCCGCGATGTGGTTCCTCTTACTATGGAATCATCCACAACCACTACCCGTTTCCCTTCAATAATTTCACGAACCGGATTCAGTTTCAGCCGTACTCCAAAATCCCTTATATTCTGGGACGGTTCTATAAAAGTTCTGCCTACGTAATGATTTCTTATGAGCCCCATATCATATTTTATTCCGGTTTCTTCCGCAAACCCTATTGCCGCACAGACCCCGGAATCAGGCACCGGGATCACAACATCCGCATCCACATATGATTCTTTTCCCAGCTGATTGCCCAGCCCTCGTCTTATATCGTTTACCGACCGGTTAAAAATTATACTGTCCGGCCTGGAAAAATATATAAACTCAAAAACACACATGGCGCTTCTTCCGCGCTCCGCAAACCGTTCGGTTCTCATTCCGTCCTTTGACAGAATAACAATCTCTCCCGGCTCCACGGTTCCTATATGCTCCGCATTTATAAGATCAAACGCACAGGTTTCAGACGCGGTAATATACGCGCCGTCCAGTTTTCCTATTTCAAGCGGGCGGAACCCGTTCGGATCCCTTGCGGCGATCACATATTCTTTATTCATAAGAACGATCGAAAACGCGCCTTTAAGCTCCCTGAGCGATGCTTTTACCGCTTCAATAAATTCCATTTTGTTGTTTTTGGCTATTAAATGCACCAATACCTCGCTGTCAGCGGTTGAATCAAAAATAGAGCCGCATTCTTCAAGGCCTCTTTTTATTTCTTCGGCATTGACAATATTTCCGTTATGCGCAACCGTCAAAGGGCCGTTTATATATTCCACTTTTATAGGCTGCGCGTTTTCCACAAGCGACGACCCTGTTGTTGAATACCTCACGTGTCCGATCGCCATGTTGCCTTTTAGATTTTTAAGATTCCCCTCGTGAAACACTTTTGAAACAAGCCCCATTTTTTTCAGTTCATAGGGCCTTCCGTTTTCCATTGAAACTATACCCGCGCTTTCCTGCCCTCTGTGCTGCAGGGCATAAAGACCCAGGTACGCGAGAGTTGACGCCTCTGTATGGCCGTGTACCCCGACAATGCCGCACTCTTCTTTTATTTTATCGCTGTCCGCGTCAATTATTTCATCATACATATTTGTTTACTCCATTCTCCCAGCGCTTTTTTATTTCAGAAAGCGGCAGATCCAGTTTTTTGCTGTTGCTTTTTGCCGCCCAGTCAACATTAATGATAAGCCTGGGGCCTCCTGTTTTTCCCAGTTCCGTCACCACAAGCTTATTTGCCGCCGCAAGTTTTTTCATGTTTACCAGGTCTTTTTTTGCCACGGTAACAACCGCGCGTGACTGTGTTTCCCCGAATAATACCGCATCGGCCCGCAGATCAGTCTGTATAGACGTATATGCGCCTCTCATAGGTTCTCCGTGCAGAGAAGAAGTTATGCAGCACTCCGCAAGAGCAGCGGCAAGCCCTCCTTTTGATATATCGTGAGCCGACTTTATGTACTCTTTTTTTATGCCCTGTCTTACTGTCTTTTGCAGTTTCTTTTCCCGGACAAGATCCAGTTCAGGCACAGGGCCCTTTACCATTCCGTGTATTTCCTTGAGATATTCAGAACCGCCTATTTCTTCCTTTGTTGCCCCAAGCAAAAGTATTATATCGTCATCATCTTTAAAATACTGTTTAACGTATCTTTTTTTCTTTCCTTTTATGTAGCCTACCATACCCACAACCGGCGTCGGATAAATCGCCGCCGCGGGGCTCTCGTTATAAAAACTTACGTTCCCGCTTATAACGGGGGTCCGCAGCGCCCTTGCAGCCGTTATCATTCCCGTCACCGCTTTCTCAAACTGCCAGTAAACTTCTTTATCTTCGGGATTTCCGAAATTCAGGCAGTTGGTGAACGCGACAGGCTCGGCGCCGCTCATGCTGACATTTCTGGCTGACTCGGCAACCGCGATCATACCGCCCAGTTCCGGGTCAAGATACGTATATCTTCCGCAGCAGTCCACTGATGACGCGATCATAAGCGGTTTGTCTTTTATGTCAATAACCGCGGCATCAGAACCCGGAAGAACAGCCGTACCTGTCTGGACCATATGGTCATACTGCTCCCAGACAGCTTTTTTGGATGCTATGTTGGGTGATCCAATAAGTTTTTTAAATGTCTCATTTAAATCTGAGGGCTCCGGTATATCGGTTATCTTTATATTTATATCTTTTAAATATTCCGGCTTTACGCCTTTTTGTTTTTTCATGGGAAAAAACTCGTGCGAGCTGTCGGCGAGCGGCGCAACCGGTATGTCAGCCGCTTTTTCTCCGTTTTCAATAATCACAAGATTCTGCTTCTTTATTACCTTCCCTATAACTTCCGCGTGCAGATTCCATTTGTTGAGTATTTTTTCAACTTCTTTTTCTTTTCCTTTTTTCGCAACAAGAAGCATTCTCTCCTGGGATTCAGAAAGCATTACCTCATAGGCATTCATTCCTTTTTCTCTTTTGGGAACCCTGTCCATATCTATCTCAAGCCCCACTCCTCCTCTGTAAGCCATTTCAGCAGACGATGAAGTGAGCCCGGCCGCCCCCATATCCTGTATCCCTTCCAGTATTCCGCTCGCTATAAGTTCAAGCGTCGCCTCTAAAAGAAGTTTTTCCATAAAAGGATCCGCAACCTGCACCGCGGAGCGTTTTTCAGCGGTTTCTTCCGTGAGTTCAGTTGACGCAAATGTTGCCCCGTGTATCCCGTCCCGTCCTGTCGCGGCTCCTATATACATAACAGGGTTGCCGACGCCTCTGGCAACCGCCTTTATGATTTTATCCTTTTCAACTATCCCTATGGTCATTGCGTTCACAAGACAGTTGTCTTCATAAGAATCTTCAAAAACCGTTTCGCCCGCAACCGTCGGAACCCCGACACAGTTGCCGTAAAAAGCAATGCCCTCCACAACACCCGGAAGCAGTCTGTGGGTGTTTTTGCTTTTTATATTTCCAAAACGAAGCGAATTCAATGAAGCGATCGGCCTTGCACCCATCGTAAAAACATCCCTTAAAATACCGCCCACACCGGTTGCGGCCCCCTGAAAAGGCTCTACCGCAGACGGATGGTTGTGGGATTCTATCTTAAACGCAACACCGAGATCGGTATTCGTATCAACAATGCCCGCGTTTTCGCCCGGCCCCTGAAGAACATATTTTCCCTTTGTCGGAAATTTTTTCAGCATGGCCTTTGAATGCTTATAACTGCAGTGCTCGGACCACATAGCGGAGAAAATCCCGATTTCCACATAAGAAGGCTTTCTTCCCAGTATTTTCAGTATTTTTTCGTACTCATCGCCTTTAAATCCGTGTTCCGCTATTATTTCAGGAGTTATATCAAAATCATCCATTTTATTCTCCTTGGATTTTATTTATGTGGTTTATTATTGATTCAAATATTAAAATTCCGTCTTCTGAGCCCAGCATTTTTTTCATCGCCCTTTCCGGATGCGGCATCATTCCCAGTACATTTCCCTTTTTATTGATAATTCCGGCTATATTATAAACCGAACCATTGGGATTGTATTTGTCGGTCACTGCCCCTGTTTCCGAACAGTATCTGAAAACCGCAAGATCGTCTTTTATAAGTCCGTTGAGGCCCTTATCGTCAATAAAGTAATTGCCTTCCTGATGAGCGACAGGTATTCTTAATATCTTACCTTTCGGTATCCTGTTTGTAAAAGGAGTTTCGGTATTTTCAACCTTCAGATTTACATACTTGCAGATAAACTTCAGCGACCGGTTCATCATCATTGCGCCCGGAAGCAGCCCCGCTTCCAGAAGTATCTGAAATCCGTTGCATATCCCGATTACATATTTGTTTTCTCTTTGCGCAAACTCGTGTATGTCATCCATCACTTTCGCAAAACGCGCTATAGCGCCGGCTCGCAGATAATCTCCGTAGGAGAATCCGCCGGGGATGATAATTGCGTCATATTTCATTATACCGTGGGAATCGTGCCAGACAAACTCTGCGTCCCGGCCCATTACATCTTTTACGGCCCACATACAGTCGTTATCGCAGTTTGAACCGGGAAATACAATAATACCAAATTTAGCAGCCATTTATATGTCTCCTTGGAGTTTGCACTTTCAGTTTATGAAATTTTAAAAGTGTATTTTTCTATGTTCGGGTTTGCAAGCAGTTTATCGCATATTTCATTTATTTCTTTTTCTGTTTTCTTTGTCTTAGCCCCTTTTGTTTCTATTTCTATATATTTGCCTATCCTTACATCTGTTATGTCTTTATATCCCATCTTATCCAGAGCCATACGGACTGTTTTCCCCTGCGGATCAAGAACACCTTCCTTAAGCGTTACATGGATCTTCACCTTTGCCATACATCTGCACCTCATCTTTGAAATTAGATAAATATTATATAAAGAAAC